>JBBSAR010000084.1:0-12019 GCA_038252125.1 Desulfatiglandales bacterium | reverse complement strand
TCCTACAGAAATCCTGTTCCGACTGTTGATATTATTATTGAAATGGGTTCCGGAATCGTTTTGATCAGACGAAAGAACTATCCCTTTGGGTGGGCCATCCCCGGCGGTTTCGTAGATTACGGAGAAAGCCTTGAGGAGGCGGCCTTAAGAGAGGCGGAAGAGGAAACGTCTCTGAAAGTGGAACTTCTCTTTCAATTGGGCGCCTACTCGGATCCCTCGCGGGACCCGAGGCAGCATACGATTTCGGTGGTCTTTGCGGCCAGGGCCGACGGGAAGCCGGTGGCCGCCGATGATGCGGAAGATATCGGGATATTTGATTCCAGTTCCATCCCGAATGATCTTGCATTCGACCACGGAAAGATAATTCGGGACTACTACCGGAGGATGGACCAAGGTTGAGTCGCTGCCCGGAATGCGCTCAACTGTTTATCGAGGCTTGATTCTATTTGCTATTTTATAAGAAACTAAAGGGTCTGCTCCTCCCTGCTTTTCTCCTGATTTTGCTGTTTGCGGCAACCATCCTGCTCTTCAATACGCTGATACAGAAAGAAACCGTTCAGGCCTACCTGTTAAAAGAAATTTCAAAAATGACCGGATATGAGCTTCGTTCAGGCAGGATAGAACTCTCCCTGTGGGGAGGCCTGGGTCTGAGCGTCAACAACCTCTCGGTGGTTTCGCCGGAGGGGTCCGAAAAAATGACGGTTTTCAGGGTCAATTTGAAGCTCAATGCGGAACAACTGTTGAAAGGGAGACTCATTCCCAGCGAAATTCAGTTGATCGCCCCGAAAATTCAATGGTCCAATCCTTTTGATGAGGATATGCCGATAAATCAGCCGCCCTCTTTGTTCGGCGGGCATTTCCTGGAGGGGCTTGCCGCGCTGCCTTCTCTCATGGTGGAAAAGGCCCATGTGTGCGTGAAGGGGGTTCCTGTTGAGCTGGAAGGCCTCTCGGCCGGAATAACCCTGTCCGACAATACCCTTCATGCCGTCAAGGCAAGCTTGAAAGGAATCGCTGTCTACGGGGGAAATGAAATTCCCTTTACCGCCAAAATTGCCTTGGAGTTGAAGCCCGGTCAAGAAACATCCCTGAGCATTGATTTTGCATCGGGAGATGTGCCGCTTTCCCATTTCAGTTGGCCGGGGGCTGTTCCCGTGAACGGGGGGAGTGGAAAAATAGAGATCACGGCCCAGGGCGACCCTTTCAAATCGATGATGGGCAAAGGACGGATTGTCTTCAAAAATCCTGACTTCATGATCGTGGACGGAAAAGACGAGAAGAGATTTGTTTTCAATGAATTGCTCCTTCCTTTCACCATTTATTACGCCGAAAAAAAGATCGTCATCCCTTCTTTTCACCTGAAGGAGAAGGAGTTCTTCCTGAAAGGAGATGCGACCCTGAATATGGAAGACCCGACCAATCCTCATCTGGATCTCCAGGTCAACAGCACCGAGATGGCTCTCGCAACTTTCCGGAAAATCTTTCCCACTTCTCTCCTTCCCCGATGGGTGGACGAAAGGCTCTTCCCTCTTTTCTCCGGAGGAACGGTTCGGGTTGATCTTTTTTCCATGGATGGAAGCCTGAAACAGTTGGCGAACCTGAACCATGCATCCAATGCCGGGGCGCTCCTGCTCCGTTTGGATTGTAAAGGGCTGACCGCCTTTGAGGGAAGCGAGGGCCTCCCTGTTCAAGGCGTGTTCGGAAAACTGGAGATTAAGAAGGGGTCCGTCGACGTCTCAGGCGTAACGGCTCATTTCGGGAATTCCAGGATCTCCCAAGGAACGCTACATGTGGACAGCCTTTATGCGGCCGACCCGAAGTTTCTGATTGCCATGGCAGGGTCCTTTGATATTGCGGATCTTCTGGAGCAAAAAAGGCTCACTCTTCTACCGGATGATATCCGTCGAAACTTAGACGATTTTGAAGACGGAACCGGGAAGCTGGACACGAAGATAACCCTGGCCTACGAGGACGACTGGGCATTTCCTGAAATCAGAGCCGGCAGGTTCATTTTTTCCGATTGTCGGATAAAACACAAGAAGATCCTGTTTCCCGCTGTGGTGGATAACGGCGTTCTTACGGTTGAGGGGGACGGTCGGAAAAAATTTTCGGCATCCGGGTGGTGGGGAAGGTCAAACATGGAAGCATCCGGAATTATCGGAAAAACATGGGAAACCATAGAGGCCAGGGTTCAATCCGAGACGGATATGAACGAATGGCTGGAGCGATTTTTTCCTGAAACCTCCCCTCTATTGAAGTTTAAAACGCGTGTCCCCTGCAATCTGACCTTGAGAAAAGGGCGGACAGCGTGGGCATTTGATGGGAAAATTGATCTGAAAAAGGTTTCCCTCGAAACAGACACCCTGACAGTTGCTCCTTTCAAGGTTCAGGGGGAGACGGTTTTCCATGCACTTCTGAAACCCGGCAAGGAGTTTCGAATTTCTGATTTGAAGTGCGATATGGGGGCATCGAGTCTCCGGCTCAATGGGTTTGTTGATCTTCAGAAAGACGACTCCATTCAATTCGAAGCCTCCAGCAATCATATTGTTCTGGAAGACCTGGGCATTCGTTTCAAGAAAAGGAATCTGCCGGCCGGGGGAGATCTTGGGTTTGATGTTTCCGTAAAGCTATCCCCCTCAAAACCGATGGAAACCACGGTACAGGGCGCCATGACAGGGAACGGCCTTACTTTCGAAAGCACTGTTTTTCCCTTGCCGATCAGCAACTGCGGTCTGAATGTTGCCTTCTTCGGAAAGAAGGTCCGCATTGAAACGCTTCATCTGAATATGGGTAAAACGGAATTCCAGATAAATGGCGCCCTGCAGGGATGGGATGGTCTGGCCGGGAATCTTACCGTCCGAACAGATTATCTTTATCTTTCCGATCTTATACCGGGCGGCCTGCCCTCCCTTGTAAACCGGGGGTCCTCTCCACCGAAAAAGACCGGTCCGATGGAGGAAACGAAAAGCGCAAAGGACGGCCGCGTTTCCGAACCCGTTTCCATCATTTCCGCCGAAGAGCCGGTTATGCCTGTTTTTCAAGAAGGAAGAAAAGAACCTCCCGCCATTGTCAATCCGACCCAAACGACACCGGCGCCGGACATGAAAGGCGAAGAAGAAGACAAACGGAAGGAAAAAATCACCGGCGAATTTGTAAAGAAATCGGATATTCAATTCAATGTCAGCGCGTTAAAGGGGGAACTGGGACAATTCAAGTATGGTCCCCTCAAAATAGAATGTGCTCTGCGGGCGGGCGACGTCTACGTCAGCCGGTCGAGACTTCGCTGGAAAAATGGAAGCCTTCGCTTGCGTGGACATATGAAAAAGAAGGGAAAACCCGAAACGATGTTTTCCGGTTACCTCGAAATGGACCGGCAGCCTTTGCGGGAACTACCTGAATCCCTCCGTTTCATACAATCCAATGTGGAAGGGGATATGACCATGGAGGCATTGTTTTTTGCGGAAGGGAACAACGGAAGAGACTTGGTCTCAAACCTTACGGGGACTGTCAATTTCGACCTGGCGCACGGTGTGGTGAAAAAATCCCATGTTTTTATCAAAATAATGGATTTCCTGAGTCTCCGAAGGGTTTTTCAGGAGCGCCCCCCGGATCTTAGCAAGGAAGGGCTTTATTTTGAAAGTATCGGGGGAAATATTGGATTAGAAAAAGGCATCGCCAAGACGGAAGGTTTAACCATGCAAAGTCCGGTATTCAATGCCGTGGTCAAGGGAGAAGCCGATCTGAACACGGCCACCTTGAATGCGGAACTGGGGATTCTGCCCCTGGTAACCATCGATACCTTGATCAGCCACATACCGATTGTAGGATACCTCTTGACCGGAGATGAAAAGGCGCTGTATGCTGATTACTTTCAGGTGCAGGGTCCCATATCCGATCCGGAAGTCCATTACATAGCTCTCAAAAGCATCAGCAACGGGGCCTTTGGACTATTGAAGCGCATGTTTCTTACCCCTCAGCGTCTGTTCAAGAGCATCTCGGACGCGGCCGACGAATTTGAGGAAGAGGGGGTTCCCCTTCCGGCCGACGAATTCAAACCGGAAAACGATATGGGCGCGTGAGCAGGATGGCGGATTTTGAATTATTGGTAATTGAGGATTATTTTTATGGCGAAGAAAGAAAAAGATCTGGTTGAAATTTTCAAGAAGAGAACAAGACATCCTTATAGACCAAGGGCCTCACATATCATAGGCAGGCTTTTCCCTGATTTTGAAACGACGAAGAACACGGGAGAATCACTGATCGCCGGATCCTGTCATTTTGAAAACAACCTTCTCTTTGTGGTGGCACAGCAGAAGCCCAGGCCCGAGGATCTCCAAAACAGGCAAGATTTGAGCAAGCTCAATTACGGCATGCTTACCTCGGATGACCATTCCGTTATTCTTGGAATTCTCAAGGAGGTCAGGAAGGCGGATCCGGAAAACACCTTTCTGTTCACCATCATTGACACCTATGGCGCCGATATCTCCATGTATTCGGCTCAACGTTTTCAAGCCTTTTTTATCGCCCACCTCATCAGTGAGTTCTTGATGCTCCCGATCAGAACCATCTCGCTTATTCTGGGAGAGGGCGGAAGCGGGGGCGCTCTGGCCATTCAGGTAACTGACGTCAGGGGGCAGATGGAAGACGCACTCTACGCAACCGCCCCTCCTGAGAGCATGGCTTCCATTGTATTTCGTGATCCGGAACGGATAGAAGATGCTTTAACCATCCTGAAACCCTCCGCCAAAGAATTGAAGAGCCTCGATGTCATCGACCGGATCGTTCCGGCGCCCGAGGACGTGACCAACTGCGAAGAAATGGCGGAGAATGTCCGACAATTCCTTGCAAAGGCGATGAAAGATCTTTCCCGATCAAGAATCAACAAACTGATCAAGAAAAGAGAGATTCGCGCAAAGCAATACGGTCTTTCAAAGGGTACGGGCAAATTTTATGATATCAAGCGATATATCGAAAAACCCATAAAAAAGGCCTTTCGAAAACCTCCCCCGGACATAAAGATTTTAAATTACACCAGTTTGACGGAGGTGAGCGATAACTACGTGAACATCCAGCAGATCGAAGACAACAAGGAATTGATCCAGTGCGGCGCGGGAGCGGACGGAAGCAGACGCAACAAGGGGTGCGGCAAACTGATTCCCCTGAAAGAGCTGCTGGATAATTTCAATGTGTGTCCCGAGTGCGGCCATTCCTACATCCTGGGGGCAAGCGGCTGGATTGACTGCCTTGCGGATACCGGCAGCTTCCACGAACTTTACCGGAACCTGACGGTGCATCAGCTCCTGGAGGAGGAGGCCATTACCGGTTACTACAGGGACTTTCTGGCAAAGCAGGAGGGGCACTCCCATTTCAACGAATCGCTTGTGGTGGGAAGCGCACGGATCTTCGAAAATGAAGTAGTCATGGCATTGAGCACTTTCTACTATTGCGGGGGATCCATGGGGGTTGTCTTCGGCGAGAAATTCAGACGGGGGGTGGATTACGCGATCCAGGAAAACATCCCCTTCATAAGCCTTTGCTGCTCCGGCGGGGCGCGACTGTATGAGGGCATTTCGGCCCTCATGCAAATGGTGAAGACGATAGAATCGGTCAACCGCCTCAAGCGAAGCGGTCTTCCCTATCTTTCCATTCTGGCCGATCCCGCCACCGGCGGCGCCATTGCCAGTTATGCGGCTCTGGGAGACGTCGTTATTTCCGAACCGGGCGCCCTCGTGATTTTCGCCGGCCCTCGGGTGATGAAATCCAGAGGTTTTGAAGTGGATGAAAAGCTGGTCAGATCCCAGTATCTGCACGAAATGTCAGGGCACATTTATGATAATCTGGACTACTATCACAACATTCGAGGCATTCAGGAGATATCCGAGCGAAAGAACATGAAACGATGTCTGGCCAAATATCTGGACTTTTCCGGGCATATGAATTTCAGGCACAGGAGAAATCCGGAAAAGAAAGAAAAGAAGACCTTCCTATTCTAAGTGCCTAACATCTCCATCTTTTCCATAAACTCTCTCAAGGCGGGCTTCATATAGACGGGGCCCAGATCCATACGATTCAAGGCCCGGGCCAGGATTTGGATTTTTTCCGGAAGAGCGGCTTTCCGGTTGACGATAATGACCGGCTTCCCCCTGATCCTGCACAACCCGCCGGACGAAAAGGCAGCCTCGCTGTCCATGGACTCGTGGCGGACCTCTATTCCAAGCCCGGATGCACGATCTTCAAGGAGAGCCAGGAGGACTTCTTCGTCCAAGTTGTATCTCTACTTCAGCTTTTTCATGGCATCCACCAAGGCCCTGACCGCCTCGGCGGAATGATTCAATGCCTCTTTCTCGGCATCCGTCAACTTGATTTCAATGATTTCCTCTACGCCGCCGACGCCCAGTTTCACGGGGACCCCTATGAACAGATCATGGATGCCGTATTCTCCTTCCAGGCAGGCCGCACAGGGGAGAATTTTCTTCTTGTCCTTCAAAATCGCCTCGGCCATCTCAACCGCCGCGGAGGCCGGGGCGTAATAGGCGCTGCCTGTCTTCAGAAGGCCGACAATTTCCGCGCCTCCGGTCCTTGTCCTCTCCACGAGCGCATCAATTCTGTCCTGCGACAGCAACTCTGTAATGGGGATGCCTGCCACCGTTGAGTACCTGGGGAGCGGGACCATGGTATCCCCGTGTCCACCCAATACGAAAGCGTGGGTATTTTCAACGGACACATTGAGCTCCATGGCAATAAAGGCCCGGAAACGGGCCGAATCAAGGACCCCCGCCATACCAATCACCCGGTTTCTTGGAAATCCACTGGCTTCCTTCGCCACATGACACATGGCATCGAGAGGGTTGCTGACGATAATCAATATGGCATTGGGAGCAACGGCGGCCACACCTTTTGTCACGGCGCTCATAATGGCCTTGTTGGTAGCCAGAAGATCGTCCCGGCTCATTCCAGGTTTTCTCGGAATACCCGCCGTAATAATGACGATGTCGGAGTCTTTCGCCTCGGAATAATCGCCCGATACCCCGGTTATTTTGCAATCATGTTTTTCAATCGGCGCGGCCTCCATCAGGTCGAGGGCCTTCCCCGCGGGGACACCCTCAAGAATGTCAATCAGAACCACATCAGCCAGTTCCTTCTCGGCAAGACGCATCGCGGCGGTAGCGCCCACATTTCCGGCGCCTATGACAGTAGCCTTTTTTTTCATTGTACGACTCCTTTCTGTTATTTTTCATAAATGATTATGACGCGTATGGACATGCCCGTCCAACCACACGCGCTTTCGAGAAGGGGGCTTACCCTATGTTTACATAGACTTTTCTGGATCGTGGCCCGTCAAATTCACAGAGGAATATTTTCTGCCAGGTCCCCAAAAGCAGACGTCCTTTTTCCACGATCACGGAGACTGAACCGCCGACAAGAGATGTCTTTATGTGACTGTCGGAATTTCCTTCCCTGTGGCGATATCCTTCGTCCGGCGGCACCAGTTCATTCAGTTTCCTGATGATATCGATACAGACATCCGGGTCCGCCCCCTCATTAATCGTGACGCCGGCGGTGGTATGGGGAATGAAGACCATACAGGTTCCATCCACAAGACCGGCGTTTTCAATCTGCTCCTGAACGGAAGAGGTAATATCCACCATCTCGATTCTCTTGTTGGTCTTCACGAAAATTGTTTTTCTCATCGATCTTCTCCGGTAAAAGCGTTTGGATTACGGCTACCTGAAAGACCCGGATTCTTCTTTTCCCTCAGACGCCCCTTCGGCAAAACCCTGTCCACCGGCAGCGTCAAAAAGCAACATACTCTTTTCGACGAGCCTTTCAATGAACACGCTCTTGGAGAAAAGAGAATCCCTGTTGCTGAAGTTCGTGGACGACTTGAGACAGGTGTGGGCGTTTTTCTCATCATTCTGCTTCAGAAAGAAGTAAGCCATCTCCTCAAGCCTCTCCTTCAGCAGTCCTGAATTTTCCGGGGGAAAGACCGTTCTGCCGCACTTCTCTTTGATTTCCATGGCCCGTACCGCTTTCTGCATTTCCGTCAGGATGATGGGGCTTTCCTCGATGGCCGCGATCTCCTCCATGAAGGGTTTCAGCCTTCCATAATCGATGATCCAGCTGTGCATGGCCTCTTGATCCAGAAGGGAATCCACTTCCCGGTTCGTAAGCGGCTGGTCCTGCGTCCAAGACTCCGGGAGCTGGTCGAAGATGATCGCATGATTCAGCAACGAAGCGTTTTCCAGCAGCCAGGGTCTCAGTTCCAGATAAGATTCCGAAAGTTCCCTTTGCAATTCCCGATTTATCTGGTGGGCCTTTTCGAGCAATGTTGCTACATGATGCAAAGATGTCTCCACCATGGGGCCGGAAGCCTGAGAAAACTCCTCGATCACTTGCATGGCCCTTTTCTTTTTTGCAGTGCCCAGCATCATATGTTCGATGCCGTTTTCATCGGACACGACGCCGAATGCCACATCGGTTCCCTGCATGTTTCGCTTCAGGATCAGAGCAAATGATCTGTATCCAAATCCATCTATGGCGCCCACAAGGCATCTGGGTTCATCTTTCGGCAGCGCCCGCAAAATGGAGGGCGCCTCTTCTTTTTCAAAAAGCCCGTCAGTGGGTATCCCTTTGCTGTCAAGTTTGAACAAATTCCGTTTGATGGCCTTTTGGACCTGTTTGTCCTTAAAGGCTTCTTTCAAGGCGCCAAGAACGGGTAGGGATGCCCCATCTTTGAGCGGCATGAGGCTTATGAATGCGGCGGCCGTATCCGCATCGGGAAGAAGGCCCACAATCTGTCCCGGATTAAGGCTATCCATCCTGCTTAATAAAGAGGATGCGACCTTTTCCTGTTCTTTTCCGGATGGTCCTCGTGCTTTGATTTTTTCTTTTGTCTTTTTTTTATGTTTCATTGCAGGTCCCAGTCGCCACAGGACAAAATTCATTCATCACGCGGGCTTTTTTTCTCAATGGCCACATGATCATCAAAACCTTCTTCCTTCAAGTACACATTGATGGTTTCCTTCAACGACGTAGCCCATACCCCTCCAACATAATTGGGCGCTATGGGCAATTCCCTCACATCTTCTCCCCTGTCCGCGAGAATGGCCAGCTCAATTTTCCTGGGTCTTCCATAATCCATGAGTGCATCCATGGCAGCCCTGACGGTCCTTCCCGTAAAGAGAACGTCATCCACCAGAACCACCAGTTTTTCATCCAAGGAAAACGGAAGTTCCGTCTTTTCCACGACGGGAGTAGGGCCTATCCGCGTCCAATCGTCCCGGTAGAGCGTAATGTCAAGGATTCCCAGGGGCGGTTCGATTGCCATAAGCGAACCAATGGCTTTTTGCAGTCGAGCCGCGAGATACGCCCCGCCCGTACGGATCCCCACGAGGACCATGTCTCGTTTCCCACCGTTTTTTTCCACAATCTGCCTCGCGATCTGATCGAGGCAATCAGAAACATTCTTTTCATCCAATATAATTGATTTTTTCATTCGCGGACCATGTTTATTTTTCCATGATAAGAATTGTTTTTTGGTAAACTATGTAATGAAGGAAAGTTTTCAAAATATTCTTATTGCTTTTATTTTGTCAATAACTTTTTTAAAACCAACTATTTGGATGCCATTCAAAAAAGTTTGCGATGTCCCCTCTTGAAACCGGTGGCATGGCTGCCGGAAAATAGTGACAAATCGAGGCATATGGTATAAAAAAAAGGCATACGTCACGAAAATGATGGCCTCATAAAAGGTTTCCACAGTCGTCGCTCCCGTGAACACGGGGGTCCATAAAAGATTTATTCTATAAAATATGGGAGATACCGTCTCATGGATGCAACAAGCGCTATTATGGCATTTGCTCAGAGTGAAAAAATTAAATCCGGCCTTATCTGGGCCTCCAATGGCATTGAGTTGCTGGAGGGTCTTTCCATGTCTGAAAGGTCGGGGGCTGAAAAGGTTGTAAGAGGACTCATCAATATGGTGTTCCATGAGGTGAGCATCTCAAAGAATGTAGCCGAAAATAAAATATGGAACGGAGTGGAACAAAATATGGAACAGGCGTTGGTTATGCTCAATTCCGGAGTCGCTTCGGAATCGCTGGTGCATCTGACCCAGGCCCTGAGCAAAGTGACCAGTATCGGTCATCGCTCCATGACATTTCTAAAAGATGAGGGGTTGCTTTAAAGGATCACAATCCAATGGACCAGAATGCACTCAAAGATCTTCTTACCCGTCTCCAACAAGGGCGGGAAACCGTTGAAAAGACCTTGGACAGGTTGAAAAACCTGCCGTTTGAGGATGTGGGGTTTGCCTGTATCGATCACCACAGGCCCCTTCGAAAAGGCCTTTCGGAAGTCATTTTCGGCCAAGGCAAGGAAATTGAGGACATTCTGGTCATTATGGACCGGATACTCCGTGACGGAGATAATGTACTTGTCACACGGCTCACGCCGGAAAAAGCGGAAGTGGCCCGGAATCAATTTCCTGAAAGCACTTATTGTAAAAGATCGAGAATCCTTACCGTCATCAGGCGACCCATCCAGATCTCGGGAAGAGGGACCATATTGGTCATAAGCGCCGGGACATCGGACATTCCCGTGGCGGAAGAGGCCGTCGAGACGGCCAGATTCATGGGCAATGAGGTGGATGCCGTCTTTGATGTGGGGGTATCCGGCATCCACAGGCTGTTCAGCCACAGGGAAAGGATCGTGAAAGCTTCCGTCGTCATTGTGGTTGCCGGGATGGAGGGCGCGCTTCCCAGCGTGGTGGGAGGGATGGTAGATCGACCGGTCATTGCGGTACCCACCAGCGTCGGGTATGGAGCGAGCTTTGGAGGCATTGCCGCCCTGTTGGGCATGCTCAATTCCTGTTCCGCCGGGGTTACGGTGGTCAACATCGACAACGGTTTCGGGGCGGGCTATGCGGCAAGCGTTATGAACAGAGAGTAGAAGAATCGATTTTACGAATTCTGGTCCATCGCGGATTAGTATGTAGCATTATGTTTTTAAACCGAGGTGTCAGGTTTCAGTGTTCAGGTGCCGGCGATTGTCTTACCTCCACGGCGCTACTCAAAACATAATACTCTTTAATTTGATTTGTTAGTTGCTGATGGTTGTCCTGAAACCTGAACGCTGAAACCTGACACCTTACCCCTGATCAAGGGTTTTTAAAGGGTACCGTATTACTCTATTCGGCGATGAGCCTGAATTCAACTGCAGCCGAATTTCAGAGGCCATCCTTTTCAGCGTGACGGCCTTTCTTTTCATGGGCTCATCCCAACAGGCCAGGAGCGTGTTGTTATGAAAAAGCGGCTCCCCTGAAAGGTCGTATTCTGAAGAGGCCATGGCCTTTTCCCACAGGGCGGTGAGAGGAATAGGGGAATATTCCGAAAGATAGGGCGAGGCGCCCGCGCCGCCCACCAAAGCGATCGTTTCCGCAACGGATTCCGTGGACTGTCCGGGCAGCCCCATAAGGACATAGGCCCCGATCTGCAGGCTGCCGTAACCGGCCTTTCGGAGATTCCGTACCGCCCTTTCAAAATCTCCTTCTTTTATCTTATGATCAAGCTCGCGATGAAATGCCATGTCCAGGGCCTCCACCCCCAATCGAAGGGTGCGAAAACCGGTCCGGTACATGAGACCGGCAATCTCGGAGGTAATGTCTTTAACATGCATGGCATTGGGTGTGTGAAATCGCAGGTCCAGGTCCAGAACCGCCAGTTTTTCAAGTAACACCCCCAAATGGGTCGGTGCGCCTACCAGAAGGGCGTCATCATAGAATGCGAAATCACGAACCCCGAAATCATTGTGCCAGAAAAGGATTTCATCCAGAACCACCTCCGGGTCTCGCTGCACGAACCGTGGATTGAGATGGCGGCTGGCGCAATATTTGCACTGGTAGGGGCATCCCTTCGATGTCATGATGCAGATATAATCGATCCTGGTCAGGAGATCAAATGCGGGCCGCAATGCCCTTTCCGGATCGGGATTGTCCAAGGGAACCGCTATTCCGTATTCATCC
>JBBSAR010000083.1:0-12197 GCA_038252125.1 Desulfatiglandales bacterium | reverse complement strand
TTGTCAGACAGCAATCTATCGAGAGAAATGGTCTTCATGAAATCATCCTTAAACGTAGAAGCGGCAAAAAAACCATGCCATGTATTCTATTCAAATTTCCTGGCAGCAAAATGATGACCCGGAAAAGCCATTCCGTCACGAGGTCTTTTTTGCTGGCGCATCGGATTCCTATGGCAGCACCGGCCCTTCCATGCTGGTACGGACAAGAGGATGAAACGCAAGGGATTTTGTTGCACCAGCATAGAAGGGCCTCTCGACGGTCGGTGAAGGTTTATCCAAGACGCGGCAGCAAAAAAGACCGTGACTCCATTCCTGCCAGGATTCTTGAATAAGATACCATGCTATTATAATCATGGCTTTCTCAGGCGGAATTCGGGACGTTATGACCTCTTTTCGGCAATAGTCCCGCTTTTTGAAGGATCCGTTCCAGTTCCTGATGCTTTTCCCCGTCGAGGGCAAACAAGGGAGACCGAACCGGACCTCCATACATGCCTATGAGATCAAGAGCCGCTTTCAAACCCGGTATTCCAAAACGGGTCGTTACGGCCGCATTGGCATCAATGAGTCGGAGCTGGGTTGCCCGTGCCTGTTCCAGGTCTTTGGCCCTGAAGCGTTCAACAATGTCGTTCAAGGCGTGAGCGGCCACCGAAGCCAATGCCATAACGCCACCCACGGCGCCTACGGACAGAGCGGGCAGCAGGAAACTCCCCGAACCGGCAAGCACTTGAAAATGATCGCCGGCGCTTTCAAAGACTTTTCCCATTTTGACCACATTGCCTGAACTTTCCTTCAGCCCTATGATATTCGGATGGGAGGCGAGCTCAATAATGGTGTCCGGATCCAGGTCAATTCCCGTAAACCCGGGTACATTGTACAGGATGATGGGAATCGGGGAACGGTCCGCGACAGCGGTATAATGGGCGCAAAGGGCTTTTCGATCCATCCTTGGTTTGTAGTAATGCGGCGTTACGATCATCGCGGCATTTGCGCCCGCAACTGCCGCTGCTTCGGTATGTTCCAGTGTTTCCATGGTGGATTCACATCCGGTCCCCGCGATAAAAATGTGGTCGGAGTCTATCACCTGCCCGGCGGTTTTCCAGACTTCCACCTTTTCGCTTGATTTGAGCAGGACGGATTCTCCATTTGAACCCAGAACGGCAAATCCCCTAAGGGGGCTTTTCTGCCATTGCAGGAGATTGGCGGCGAGATGGTCATGATCCACCTTCCCGCTGTCATCAAAAGGGGTGGGAATGGGGGGGAAGCAGCCTGTCAGGTCAAGTTCCTTGTCCATTGTGTTTTCCTTTCCATGAAGGTTTTTGCGGAAGCCTCGGGCTGAAAGAGGCTCCGGATCAGGGAACGTACAGCGTTATCAGAAGTTCGGCTTCTTTTTCTCCGGGATTGGAAAGATGGTGGTCAAACGCCGAGTTGAATCGATGCGATTCCCTTTCCCTGAGCATGGTCTTTTTCCGGTCGACGGTGAGTTCCACCTCTCCGGAAAGTACATAAACAAACTCCTCTCCCTCATGCAGGTAGCCGACGCCCTCGTGTTCTGTTTTCGGGGGTATTTTCACCAGGAATGCCATCAGGTGCTTGTCGGGCTCGGAAGGGGTCAGTGTTTGGTAGGAGTATGTGCCGGTCCTCTTGGCCTCTTCATCCAGGCGTTTGTGGCGAGGGTCGTCGGGGGTGAGAAAGGTGCTGGGATCGAGTTTCATCGATTTTGCCAGCCTTATGAGAAGCGCTACCGGTGGTTCTACCTGGCTATCTTCAACCCACTGAAGATATTCCTCCGAACAGCCGGCCAGTTCCGCAAGCGCTTGAACGCTCATTCCTCTTTCATCCCTGCTCAGGGCAATTCGTTTTCCAACCGATTTGGTTTCGTCGAGGTTCATTTCATGGTCTCCTTTTCTGATTTTATGACCCGCAACCCATTATATTTTCTCAGATGTTAAAGTATAGGGGGGAAAAGATCGCCTGTCAATTGACAATTCTACCGAACATTGCCTTTATGATATGTTACTCATAAAACCCATAAGGAGAATTACGTTCAATAGCGGAAATACTTTACAGAAAAAACCGAAGCTGCTACTGTTTTGCCTACGTATTGTGGTTGACGGCATAAAGATTTTTGCTTGAATAAATGATATATGCCGCGTGCCTAAGAAAAGAGGGAATATTTTGCGGGTGAAATCTGAATTTCTCGGAGACGGACTGGCCGCCTGGAAGAAATTGCCGAAATCTTATCTTGTTCTGGGGCTCTTTCTCCTATTGCTCGGGCTTTTTTCAGGATTTTTTCTTTCCGCCGTATACAGGTCCGACAGATCTGCTTTTCCCAAGCCGGATAAAGAGATCCTGCCCATCGGTATCAGGATTTTCCCCGAACCGGAACGGAAGAGGACGTCTGCTGTTCACGTCTTTCCCATAGAGAAACCGGCTCCAACCACGATCGGCCCGGAAGAAAATCATGAAACCCCCGTGGCAGGTCCCGAATCAGGGGCTGTACCTCCCGAAACAAAAGAAGGAACGGAACCGGTTGCTGAGGCTGTAAAAGAGCCTTTGACCATTCAAGCAGGAACCACCGTATCCGGTCGCGTTGTCGATGAGGATTTGAAGAAGATCTCTCAGAAAGAGATAGTGGACCAGGAGGGAATTGATAAAATACTGGCAACGGCGGACTTCCGGATATACACCACTGCAAAGGAAGATACGCTGTGGCGCATTGCCGAGAAATGTTACGGTTCCGGGTACTATTTTCCGATTCTCATGGAATGCAACCCTTCGTTGCATATCTATGACATGGAAGGGGGAATACCGGTAAGAATACTCAGAGACAATCGGCTGGTCCAGCGACTGTATAACAAGATAACCCGCTTGATCGGGAATCGGCTCTATTTTTACTACCGAGTCGCTGCAGGGGATACATTCGATTCCATTGCGAGGAAATTTTATAACAAGGAAGGGCAGGCGGAACGGATCAAGGAACTCAACCCTCATGCTGAATTGGTTCCCGGCAGTCGGATAAAAATTGGTTTGGATTAATGTTTCAAAGAAAACTCATATTTCGGGTAAAGGAGATTGCTATGAAAAAATGTGTGTGGCTCGTCCTGTTTTCTACGATTTTTCTGCTGCCTTTTTCCTCCTCTGTATGGGGGAAGGCAAAGCCCATAAAGATCGGCATCAACGCTCCCATGACGGGCGACATCCCCAAAGTTGGAGAAGGAACCAAATTCGCGGCACGGATGTGGCTGGAAGCTGTCAATGCCCGGGGCGGCATCCAGGTAGGGGACACCAGAGTCCCGGTAGAACTGATCATTGAAGACAACGAGAGCAAGGCGGAATCCGCTGTAAAAGTCAATACCAAGATGATTACGGAAGACGAAGTCCTGGCCATCATCGGTCCACAGTCGTCCAAGCAGGCCGTGCCCGCGGGAGATGTGGCCAACTATTGGAAAACTCCCATGATCAGTCCTTGGTCTACCAATCCCGATACCACGAGGGACAGGCCCTACGTATTCCGTGGATGTTTTCTGGATCCTTTTCAGGGGCCTGTGTTGGCCAACTTTATTACCGACGAATTCGGCTTTACCAAGGCCGCGGTCCTCTACGATGTGTCCAGCGACTATCCGAAAGGCCTTGCGGAATTTTTTAAAAAGGCTTGGGAAAAGCTTCACGGTCCCGGCTCCGTTGTGGCCTTTGAAAGTTTTACCACCAAGGATGCGGATTTCAGTTCCCAGTTGACAAAAATCATCCGTTCCGGCGCCCAGGTCCTTTTTGTTCCCCAGTATTACAATGAAGTTGCTCTCATCGTGCAGCAGGCCCATGAGCTTGGGTGGAACAAGCCGATCGTGGGGAGCGACAGCTGGGGTTCCGCGGAAACGGTGAAATTATGCGGCAAGGATTGTTATGGGCTTTTCTACAGCTCTCATTATGCCGCCGCCGGGGCCGTCGGAAAGACCAGGGAGTTTATAGAAAACTATAAGGTCAAATATGGATATGTGCCCGACGATGTGGGTGCGCTTACCTGGGATTCCCTGGGGATCGTTCAGAAGGCCATAGAGGATTGCGGCAAGCTGACGGGAAATATCGAGAAAGATCGAGAGTGTGTTCGGAAGGCCATGGCCAACATCAAGAAGTTTCCCGGAATCACGGGCGAAATGACCTTTACCGAGGAAGGCGATCCCATCAAGTGTGCCGTTATTGTCCGTATCAGCGATAAAGGGGAATACGAGTTCTACAAATCGGTCTGTCCGTGAAGCCGGACGGGAAATTCGGAGCATAAGAGATGGAGTTTTTCCTGCAGAACCTGGTTAATGCCCTTCAATGGGGAAGTTTCTACGCCCTCATTGCCCTTGGATATTCCATGGTTTACGGTGTTCTTATGCTGTTTAACTTTGCTCACGGAGATATATTCATGGTGGGCGCCTATATCGGATTTGGCGTGGCAACCGGTCTGACCACCCTTTCCGCCGCGGGCGCCGTGACGCTCCCCAACTGGTTGATTCTGGTTCTGACCATCCTGATTTCCATGTTTCTTACCTCCCTTCTTGGCGTATTAGTAGAACGGGTGGGATACCGGCCGCTGCGGGATGCGCCCCGGGCCTCGGCCGCTATCACCGGCCTGATGATCGGGATTATTCTGGAGACCGGAAATCTGGCTCTGCTGGGAGCTCGGAGGGTGCGTTTCCCTTCTTTGATTGACTCCGTCACCTACAATCTGGGGGGCGTGTTCATTACCAACAAAAAAATCATGATCGTTCTGGTGTCCGTGGCCCTGATGATTGCCCTGGACCAGTTCGTGCGAAGGAGCAAATGGGGGATGGCCATGCGGGCCATGGCCTTTGATCATGTGGTCGTGCCGCTGATGGGGGTTCCCATAAACCGGGTTGCCGCCCTCACTTTTGCCATCGGCTCCGCTCTTGCGGCAGCGGCAGGCATCCTGTTCGGGGTGGCCTATCCTGTTCTCGATCCCTATATGGGCATTGTTTTTGGATGGAAAGCCTTCGTGGCGGCCATATTAGGCGGCAGAGGTTCTATCCTGGGGGCCACGCTTGCCGGATTTCTGCTGGGATTCATCGAAATTTTCGTCGCTATGGTATTTCCATCGACCTTGCGGGATCTCATTGCCTATTCTATTATTTTGCTCATTCTCGTTTTTAGACCGCACGGATTTTTCGGCGAGTCGCACAGTGCCAGGCTGAGGCTCTAAGAGGAAGTTTCATATGGCGAAAACAACGGGAACAGGGAAAATTGCAGGAGACTTTTTTTCTTCCGTTCCTCTTTTGGCCTGGCTTGCGGGAGCGCTGAGCGCAGTGATCCTGGAGCATATATTTGGCGATGGCCTTTCCGGACTTCTGGGACTGGACAAAATCCCCGTCCTTTTCGGTTGTGTTGTCATGCTGAAAGAACCGATGCGCATCCCCGGAGTCATTGGATACATCTTCCTCATTTATGCGGTTCCCATGATATGCATAGGAAAATTGACCGCGCCTCCAGCAAACCGGCTGGCTTCGGCTTTACTGAAACTTCCCCTGAGTGTTTCAGCGATTCTTCACCTCGTCCTGCTGTTTGCGGTGCTCCATTTCTGGTCGGATATCAGTGCCTACAGGGTTTTGATGCTCAAATTGACCCTGATTGCCGTTATGGTCACCCTCAGCCTCAATGTCATTAACGGCTACATGGGTGAATTTTCCTGCTCCCATCCGGGCTTCATGGCCCTTGGCGCATACGGAGCTTCGCTCTTTACGCTGGTGTTGTTTGCCAAAGACAGAGTTTTCGGTCTACCGGTCTTATCTCCTGAATTAGGCCCCTATCTTTTTCCGGTTGCTCTCATTGCCGGAGGTCTCCTGGCTGCGATCTGCGCCCTCGTGGTTGCCATTCCTTCCTTTCGCACCAGGGGGGATTATCTCGCCATTATTTCGCTGGCCTTCATGTTTATCGTAAAAAGCGCCCTTGAAAATCTGGAGGTCGTCGGAGGGGCCAGGGGGTTGGGAGGCCAGCCTAACTATGCGAATCTATCTACGGTTTTTCTCTGGACGGTCCTCTGCGTCTGGATCATAAATAACTTTGTACGTTCCACCCTGGGGAAGGCCTTGAACGCCGTGCGCGACGATGAGTCGGCCGCCGAAGCCATGACGGTGAATACGAGACAAACCAAGATGACGGCCTTCTTGTTCGGCGCTTTCTGGGCAGGGGTTGCAGGCGGTCTCTTCGCCCATGTGTTGCGATATGTCAACCCGTCCACCTTCGGGATACAGAAGCTGGCTGAGGTATTGGCCATGGTCTATTTCGGGGGGCTCAACTCCGTGTTCGGATCGATCCTCGGCGCGGTCAGTCTGAATCTCCTTGGCGAAGCGCTAAGACCCCTGGAGATCTTTAAATGGATCATTATTCCACTGCTTCTGATTCTGGTCATGATTTATCGACCCACCGGCTTGATCGCCTTCAAGGAGTTCGATGTAAGAGCCCTTGTGAGCCCCAGAAAGAAAAAGGAGAAAACCCTCTAAAATGACGCTGCTCCAAGTGAAAAGGATGAGCCATCGATTCGGGGGCCTTGAAGCGGTCAAAAATTATGACCTCAACATAGATTCCGGTGAGATCATCGGACTCATCGGTCCGAACGGAGCAGGCAAGACGACCATTTTCAATCTCATTGCCGGGGTATATCGGCCCGACGAGGGCCGGGTCGTCCTCAATGGGAGCGACATTACCGGGCTCAAACCCCATGTCATCGCTTCCCAAGGGCTCGGCAGGACCTTTCAGAACCTTTGTCTGTGGCGTCACATGAATGTACTGGAACACGTGAAGATGGCACGCTATTCACGAATTTCCTACGGTCTCATGGGAGCCTTCTTCGGAACTCCCAAATGCCGGAGGGAAGAGAAGCAGATTGAAGAGAAGGCTTACAGCCTGCTGGAGGTGGTAGGGATCAGCCATTTTGCCCTTCAGTCCGTGCGGAATCTTCCTTACGGCGCGCAAAGAAGGGTGGAACTGGCCCGCGCCCTGGCCACGGAACCCCGTGTGCTCCTGCTGGATGAACCGACCGCGGGCATGAATCAGGAGGAACTGGAGGAAATGATGGCGATCATCCTGCGGGTGCACGGCGAGCTGAACCCGGCCATTTTCCTGATAGAGCACAGGCTGAAGTTTGTGATGGAATTGTGCGAGAGGATTCAAACCCTTGTTTTCGGGGAGGTGATTGCTGAAGGAACGCCTTCCGAGATCCAGGGCAACCCGGACGTGATCAAGGCCTATCTTGGTGAAGAGGTGGATGCGTGACGCTCCTCGATGTGACAAACCTCCAGGTATCCTATGAAAAAATCCGGGCACTTCATGGGATATCCTTTCCTTTGGATGAGGGAGAGATCGTATGCGTCATCGGAGCCAACGGGGCCGGCAAAAGCACTTCCCTGATGGCCATATCGCGGCTGGTTCCGGTAGATGAGGGAACCGCAATGACCTGTGACGGCAAAGATCTGCTCAGATATCCCGCCGACCGCATTGTGAGTGAGTTGGGGATTTCCCATGTTCCCGAAGGACGGCGGCTGTTCGGGAGCCTGACCGTGAAAGAAAACCTGATGCTGGCTTCCTTTGCGAGGAAAGATCGAAAAGCGGTGGAAAGGGATCTATCGAAGGTCTTTTCCATCTTTCCGAGACTTCACGAACGCGTCCATCAGAAATCCGGGACATTGAGCGGGGGGGAGCAGCAGATGTTGGCGATAGGGCGCGCCTTTGTGAGCGGCAGACGGATCATGCTTCTCGATGAGCCCTCCATGGGATTGGCGCCCCTGCTCATGATAGTGGTATTTGACGCATTGAAAGACATTAACCATACGGAGAAAACCGCTATCCTGCTGGTGGAACAGAATGCGCGATCCGCGCTCAAATTTGCTCAGCGGGGGTATGTGCTCGTGAACGGGAATATGGGGCTTGAAGGGCTCTCGGCCGATCTTCTTACCAATCCTGATGTAAAGAAAGCATATCTCGGAGGATGAGGAACGTATGCGTGAACACGTTTGTCCCTGGTGGCTGGCCTACACCTTTGACCATCGTCTGAGGAGATGGGTGCACAATCCGAAAAAGCTTTTCGGAGCCTATGTCCGTCCGGGAATGACGGTGGTGGATATCGGTTGCGGGCTGGGATTCAACGCATTGGGTCTGGCGGGTCTGGTGGGTCCTGCCGGCAGGGTTATCGCAATGGATATTCAACGGAAAATGCTTGACGGGGTCATGAGGAGGGCAAAAAAGCAGGGCTTCGAGCGTCGAATAGAGCCGCACCTGGCAGGGGGGGAGGATTTCGGTTTGAACGTAAAGGCGCAATTTATTCTGGCCTTTTACATGGTGCATGAAGTCCCCGATCGTTCCAGGTTTATGCGGCAAGTTCGGGACAACCTGGAGGAGGGAGGAAGATTCATGATGATCGAACCACCCTTTCATGTAACCGCAAAAGCGTTCGAGGAAAGTAACCGTATCGCCCGGGAATCGGGTTTGATACTGGAGGAGAGGCCCGAAGTCCCCTTCGGCAGGGCGGCGGTTTTTCGAAGATCCGCCGTTACGTGATTCAAAAAGGAGAGATAAACATGGATTTTAAAAAGCATTTTACCAGGACGTGGGAACTGACCCTCGAATTTATCGCACCATTGATTCTGATGACGGTGGTCATGTCGCTGGCCTGTCTGGTGACCTTTGGCATCCTGACGCCGGTTCTCATGGCTGGATATTTTCAGTCCATTCTTCTGATGCTGCGGGAAAAACGCAAACCCGGGATCCAGGATCTGTTTTCACAGTTGAGTCTTTTTTTCCCCTTGCTGGGATTCGGCATCGTCGTCTTGTTCGCGGTGATCATCGGCTTTATATTTCTTGTTGTTCCCGGGATTCTTATAGCATTGGCCGCATCTTACCTCTGTCTCTACATGTTGCCCCTCATGACTGATAAAGGATTGTCATTGACAGAAGCGGTGAAAGAGAGTTACAGGATGACCGCCAGGGGAAACATCGGAGATCAGGTGGTGGTCTTCATCCTCTTTATCGGAATCTCGGCCCTTGGAGGATCTGTATTTATTGCATGGCTTTTCACGCAACCTCTGGCCTCGGTGTTCCTCATGTCCGTGTATGATGAGGCATGGTCCGGCGGTCAAATAGAAGGAAAAATATGATAGATGATAAGGATAGAACGCCCGTTGCTCAGAATTTGATGACAATCTGCACCAGATGTAAGATGGAACTGAAGCATGTCGTGGTTTTCCACGGCATGGACGGCATGGTGGAAAAGGTCAAATGTCTTACCTGCGGAAGTGAGCACAAATACCATCCCGACAGGAAAATGAAATCCGCGAAAACCGAGAAGGCGCGAAAGAAGAATCCGACGGCCGCAAAAAAGCGGGATTCATCGGAATTTGAGGCCCTCAGCAAGGAATTCGGCGACAAGGAGCCCATCCCCTACAGCATGTCGGGGGCGTTTAAAGCAGAAGATGTTATTGAACATAAAACCTTTGGCAAGGGTTTTGTTACGTCTGTTTCTTTTCAGAAGATGACCGTGGTCTTTTTAAGCGAAACCCGTACATTGGCCTGTAGCCGTTAGGGGAAACGGTTATTGCCTGATTATTGAAGGGAACAATCTCCGGTTCCAAAGCCTCAGAGGATGCTATGTTCAAAATGGATATCTGGGAATACATTGTTCCGCTTTGCCCTGACGGCATTATCGGGGTCGACCAAAAGGGAATCGTTGTCGTTTTTAACAAGGCAGCTGAAAAGCTCATCGGGTACAGCATGGATGAGGTGATCGGCAAGCTGCATATTACCCAGATCTATCATCCGGAAACACTGGCTCGACATGTCAAAAAGCTGATCTACGGCCTTGAGCACGGGGGGGCGGGGGTGCTGGAGGGCTTTGAGGTGGATGTTGCGACAAAGCAGGGTCTAACGGTTCCCATACGTCTCTCCGCTACCCTGATACATAGAGACGGCCGGGAAATCGGCAGCGTCGGTTTCTTTCACGACCTGACCCTGAAAAAGGAGATGGAAGCCCGACTCCTGGAACTTTCCATCACGGACGGACTGACCGGACTTTTCAACCACCGGCATTTTCACTCCGTCCTTTCAACGGAACTGGAACGGGCCCATCGATACAACAGGCCATTCAGTCTCATTGTGATCGATCTGGATAATTTCAAACAGTGCAATGACCAGTTCGGCCATATTGAAGGCGACAATATCCTTCGGAGTGTAGGAGATACGGCGAAAGAACTGCTTCGTACAACAGACAGCGCTTTTCGTTACGGAGGCGATGAATTTGTGATTGTTCTTCCCGAAACCAGTCTTGAAAGCGCATCAACCGTCGCCGAAAAGTTCCGGAAGGCATTCAAGTCCAAATGCCCTTGCCGCGCATCTTCGGAAAATGCCGATGTATTCAGAGCCACGCTAAGTTTGGGAGTTGCCCAGGCCGGCCAGGGAGAAGAGGCCGAGTCTCTGATGAAAAGGGCGGATCTGGCAATGTACGAGGCGAAAAAGAGCGGAGGAGACAGGACCATGGAGGCAGGTATGAAGATTGGAAAATCCGTGACTTGACGGCTGACTGCCAAAAGGTAATCGCGGATTTTAGACATTGTTTTCCAAGTGACTCCATTCAGCCGGGATTTCTGAATAAGATACCCAAAAACGGTTGTTATCTGTTTCTTGAAAGCCGCCCCACGATGATGCTCCCCAGGAGCAGTTGCAGGGGATGATACAGCATCAAGGGAACAAGAATCAGCGCCAGATTCAGCCCTGTGGACGCAAAGATCGCGTGGCCCATGGGGATTCCGGTGGACAACGCCTTCTGGGTGGCGCCGAAGAAGAAGGCAATTCCGTCCTCTCTGTTAAAGCCCAACCATTTCCAGCACAGTCTGCCGGCAATCATCACAAGAATCAGCAAAATCAAGGTGGCAAGGAATATCATCCCGATTTTCTCAAGGCCCAGTTTCCCCCAGGTATCACTCTTGACGGCGGCGCAGAACGTGGCATACACGATAAAAAGGATCAACATCATGCTCAAGTTGGAGAGCTTCTTCTTTCTGGCGGCGGCCCATCCTGCCAGCCAGTTTCTAAGAACCTGTCCTATTACGAAGGGGAGCAGGACAATGAGCATGATCTTGAGGATAAGGGCTCCCGCGGGGGGGATGTCCACTTTCCCTCCCAATTGCCATGAAATCCACAGGGGAACAAGAAATACCCCCAGGATGTTGGACAGAGAAGCATTGAACAAGGCGATGGAGTTGTTGCCCCCGGCCTGGGTGGTGAACACCACGGAGGTGGAGATGGTTGTGGGAACGATGGCGAGGAAAAGGAATCCGATGGTCAGGTCAAATGGGAAAAACTTCCTCGTAAACAGAAGGCCTGTGTATATAAAGGCCGGCAGAAACAGAAAGATAAAAGCCTGAATGGAGGCATGAACCCTGAATTGGGCCAACCCCTTTCGCAATTCGCCCAGAGGGAGCGTCAATCCCTGAATGATAAAGATAATAAAAACCGCTGCCTTGGTTGTATATTCGGTATGCAGGATCCCTCCTTTTATCCCGGGAGCGGGCAATAGAAAGGAGAGTACCACGGACAGGAGGAGCAGCAGGATAAACAGGGCGGTTCCATCTATCCGGAAACGGCGTTTTTTCATGAAAGGTTTTCCTTTTTGTGTAGGTTTTGGAAAATTTGCCGCCGAGCATAAACCTATGGAAGGTTTGGATCAACCAAATTCTCTATTCTATTCAAATTTCCCGGGTTCAGTGCGCGGTCAAAATCCTCTTGACTCCATGGTCTTTTTGCTTATGATGGCGCCACACTTTCGAGCCTTTGCGGCTCAGGCAAATGATTGCCGGGATAACGAACAATAAAGACATTTTAAAAATAGGAATGCTGATGATTACGGACAATATTTTAGATTTGGTAGGCAACACGCCACTGATCCGGTTAAAGGGAGAAAGGGTCTTTGCCAAAGCGGAATTCCTGAATCCGGGCGGAAGCATCAAGGACCGGGTAGCCCTGGCCATGATAGAAGGAGCTGAGAGGGATGGCCGGTTGAAACCCGGTTCCATCATTGTAGAGCCCACGTCAGGCAACACGGGAATCGGGATCGCATTGGTAGGGAGGCTCAAGGGGTACAGGGTGAAGATCGTGATGCCTGAAAATATGAGCGAAGAACGTAAGAAATTGATCAAAACCCAGGGGGCCGA
>JBBSAR010000082.1:0-12199 GCA_038252125.1 Desulfatiglandales bacterium | reverse complement strand
CCTTTCGCAAACCAGGTTTTTCCACTGCCCAGCTCACCGGCGAGGGCAACCACATCTCCCTCCGCAAGCAGAGAGCCCAGCTTCCGGCCCAATTGGATCGTCTCTTCATCGGAATGGGTTATGATGGCAAGCTCTTCTTTTTTCAAGCCACGAGAGTCCTGATAATATCCGATTTTCCGATGATTCCGACCATCCGTTTGTCCTTCATGACCGGGATGGTGTAGATCTTCTTTTCCGTCATGATGGTGGCGATTTCGTCGAGGCGGGTTGTTTCATCCACGGTGACCGATTTCGGCGTGTAGAGTTCTCCCACGGTGGTTGCACTGATCCTCTCTATCTCTTTTTCCATCTTCTTTGGCCTTTCAAGGTAGAATACGGCATCAAAAAGCGCAAAGACCGTGGGGATGTGGAGCTTTTTGTTGTTACGGATGAGATCGGTTTCACAGATAATCCCGATCAAGCCTCCCTCGTCATCAACGACCGGAACACCATTGATATTTTTCTTGTAAAGAATCTCCGCAAGGTCGGTCAACAATGTTTCTTTCTTGACCGTAATCACACTCGTGGTCATAATATCGCTTGCAGTCAACATACGCATCACTCCTGTTCAGAAATCTTTCACAATTTCTATCATTTTCCTCACCGCATTTTCAAAACCCGTCAGGACGGCCATGGCAACGATGCTGTGTCCGATGCTGTATTCTTCAATCAGGGGAAGCTCCCTGAACCGCTTTATATTGAAATAGTTGAGCCCGTGTCCGGCGCTCACGTCAAGGGAAAGGGCTGCCGCGGATTCAACGGCTATGGCAATCTTTGCGAACCGTTGAACGGTCTCTTCTTCTGTTTTTGCTTCTGAGTAATTCCCTGTGTGGATTTCCACGATATTCGCTCCGCACGCATGGGCGGCCCGTATCTGTTCAGGATCGGGATCCACAAAAAAACTGACCTGAATGCCGGCGGTTTTCAGCCGCTCCACGACCTGCAGGTAATGCTTTGGCCTGGCCTTCACGTCCAATCCGCCTTCCGTGGTCAGTTCCTGCCGTTTTTCAGGGACCAGGGTAACCAGGTCCGGTCTTTTTTTCAGTGCAATCTCCACCATTTCATCCACCGCGGCCATTTCCATATTCAACCTGGTTTTCACGGTCTGCTTCAGCAGTTCGAGATCCCGGTCATGGATGTGTCGTCGGTCTTCGCGAAGATGACAGATGATTCCGTCCGCTCCCGCGAGTTCCGCGAGACCGGCTGCCAGGACCGGATCGGGTTCGTTGGTCCCCCTTGCTTCCCTGACAGTCGCTACGTGATCTACGTTCACGGCCAAACGCGCCATAACATGCATTCCTCCATAATTCTTCCATGCTGAATGGTTATTCGTTATCCATCACTCGTTACTCGTCATTTGTCATTCATTACTTATCACTCGCCACTCCTGATGAGCGCCAGCAGTCTTTTTTCCATTTCTTCCATCACAAGGGCTTCCTCCTCGTTCTTTTCATGATCATACCCGACGAGATGCAGTACGCCATGAACGAGAAGGGCTTCCACCCTCTGCCGCAGGGTTTCCCCGGATTCCAGGGATTCCTGCCGTGCCCTGTCAATAGAGATCGCCACGTCTCCCAGCAGGACGGATGGAGGGGGCAAATACTCGTTTTCCTCTGTGCCCGATTCATCCATGGCGAAGGCAAGCACATTCGTGGGCCCTTCTTTGGCCCTGTATCGGAGGTTGAGTTCACTCATTTCCCGATCATCGGTAAAGAGGATGCTCAATTCCCTGTCATCGCAACCCAAGTCTCTTAAGACTTTCTCCATTTTCCGCTTTATCGTCTGTTCTTTTAAATGCGGAATCGGATTTTGAAAGCTGATCCGTATCTCCATTCTTTTCCTTTTTTGAGGCATCGCCCTTTTCCGCCCCATTGAGAGCGGGAGTCTCCGTACGCCCGGGGGCAATCTTGACGATCGGTTCCGGATAAGCAATACGATGATGAAAAATGCCGCTCAATGTCTGATTGAAACTCTTGGCGATCTCATGAAGGTCCTTGAGGGTCAACTCGCATTCATCCAACTGGCCGTCTGAAAATGCCTTGTTCATGATTTTTTGAACCATCCCCTGGATTCTCGCGGTAGTCGGATCCACAAGCGTTTTCGAGGCCGCCTGGATCTGGTCCGCAAGCATGACCAGCCCGGCTTCTTTTGTCTGGGGTTTGGGACCGGGGTAGCGAAAGTCCTCTTCTTCCACCTGTATGTTTTTCTCCCCCTTTTTCTCAGCCTGATTTTTGGCCTTTTCATAGAAAAATGAGATGAGACTTGTACCGTGATGCTGTCGAATAATCTCTATGATCTCTTTTCCCAGTTTGAATTTCCTTGCCAGTTCGACGCCGTCTTTTACGTGTGAGGTGAGAATCAGACTGCTCATGGAGGGCGCCAGCTTTTCATGTTTATTTTCGCTGGTTCTCTGATTTTCTATGAAATAAAGCGGCTTCTTTATCTTTCCGATGTCATGATAATAGGCCGCCACTTTTGCCAGCAGGGGGTTGGCATGAATAGCCCGGGCCGAGGCCTCCACCAGATTGCTGACGATAACGCTGTGATGGTACGTACCCGGCGCCTGAACCATGAGTTCACGCAGGAGCGGCTGGTCCAGGCTTGCCAGCTCCAACAGCTTGATGTCCGTTGTATAACCGAACGTCATTTCAACAAGAGGTAGAATTCCCGTAGTCACGATTCCCACGAGAATTCCTCCCATAAAGGCGGAACAACAGGCCAATCCGGTTTCAAGGGTGAAAAAGGAACCGTACAAGACCTCAATGCAAAGGGCCAGGATCATGTTGCAGAGTCCCACCTTGAGACCCGTTCGAATAAAAACGCCCCTTTCTCTGCATTCCGTTACGCCGGATGCCGCCACAAGAGAGCCGGTGAAGAAATACACAAAGAAGCCGACGCGCCCATCCACGATAAGGCAGGACAGGACCGATACCACAAGAGAAAAACTGGCGGCGACCTTGATTCCCTGGAATATGGAGATCAGCATGGCCCCACTGGCCACGGGAATGACAAACAGCAAAACCCGGGGACCGAAGTGGTGGAACCCGCGGGCGATTTCGCCCGATACCAGGTCGAATGCAATCACCACCAGAAACATCGTCAGAAGGGTTGACAGGAAAAAATAGAGATCTTTTGAAGAGGCTGTCGATCCTTCCGAGGCCCTGGTGAGCATGCCGACAACGTACATAACCCCTAAAAAAACCGTGATAAAGAGAACCATGGCAGGAAATCTGCCTAAAAAGTCATTCTGCTTCAACAGCCTGTTTTGACCGGAGATTTTCAAGAGATGATCGGGGCTGATTTTTTCCCCTTCCCTCACCAGCATCTCCCCTTTTTTGATCATAAAATAAAACGGTTTTACCGATTTTTCGGCCTCTTCCCTCTTTACCGCGGTTTCCCGTTTGTTAAAGGTAAGGTTCGGTTTGATCAACAGAAGTGCCATTTGCATGGCAGCTTCTTTCAGCCGCACCGGCTGGATGTTGCTCCCTTCGATTTCTCCCTGTTCTTTTATAAATTCTTCGGCGGATTCGACGTCGTAAAAAAGACTCAGATCGCTCACTTGTTTCTCTTTTCCGTCCACGATATCATGCAGAATAATCCCTTTTCCACTCTGGCTCATGAGGGTTCCCCTGTCGCCGACAACGCCGACCTTAAAGACCCGGCTCACAAGGGTTTGAAAAAATTTTTCCACATCCTTGGGAAAATCATACTGGATCAGCGTATCGATCAATTCATCATTATAAGGGACGGCCAGAATTTCAAAGAAACGGTTCTTTAGGGATTCCAGGGTTTCCGTGGTTTCATCGGAGGATTTTTTGGGGGTTTCAGCGGTAGTCTCAGGAACAGAAGAAACGTCGGCATGAGCGGTCAGGCGATCCCGGCCCAACTCAAAGGCTTCTTTTATTCTTGAAGTAATATTTGCAGCGGTAGGATCAAAATCGTAGACGTAGAGTGCGGCTTTAAGGGCATCTTCCCGGTTCCTATTCGTTAAGTCGGTATTCTCCACCAAAAAACGCCTGTCGGCCTTGACATCGCGATCCGCAATATCCCCGAGTTTGTAGGTCTGCGGACGAACGAGAATGCTCGGAAAAAGAAGGATTGAAAAAAAAGCGCTCAGGGCGATCAGGGCATACCATCTCTTGGCCTCCACCCCCAACAGGATATCCTTTTTTTCTTTCCGTTTCTTTTTTCCCAGTAAGGCGTCTTTCTCCTTTTTCCCCAGAGGAATGCCTGTCTTGAGGGACTTGGAAGCGCTGGTTTTGGATTTTCTGGTCATTATGCTGCTTTACCCGAACCGTTTTTCCCTTTTTCAACGTTTTCATAGGCATCGATTATTTCCTGAACAAGGGTATGCCTGATAACGTCCTCCCTCGAAAAAGCAACAAATTGTATGCCTTCAATTCCTGCAAGAATTCTCCTTGCCTCAAGGAGCCCCGATATCTGCCCTCTCGGGAGGTCGGTCTGGGTAATATCTCCCGTAATAACGGCCTTCGATCGAAACCCGAGGCGGGTCAGAAACATCTTCATCTGTTCCGGAGTTGAATTCTGCGCCTCATCCAGAATCACAAAAGAATCATTGAGCGTTCTGCCTCTCATAAAGGCAAGAGGGGCCACTTCAATCACCCCCTGATCCAGGAGCTCGGAGGCATTTTCAAAAGGCATCATGTCGTGGAGGGCATCGTAGAGCGGTCTCAGATACGGATTCACTTTTTCATAGAGATCTCCGGGCAAGAAGCCCAGGCGCTCACCGGCTTCCACGGCCGGTCTGGCCAGGACAATGCGGGAGACTTCTTTTCGCATGAGAGAAGAAACCGCCATGGCCATGGCGAGGTAGGTCTTGCCAGTCCCTGCCGGCCCGATTCCAAAAACCATGTCAAATTTCCGTATGCTCTCCACATAATTTTTCTGGTTTATGGACTTGGGGACAATGGTTCGCTTCTTGGCCGGGATGAATACTTCCGTCTTGAACAGTTCTTTCAGATTTACCGAGCTGTCACCGCTCAGCATCCTGATGGCATAGCCCACGTCGCCGGAATAAACGGGGTATCCCGCCTTTAACAGTTCATAGAGTTGCGTAAGGACTTTTTCGGCCAGATCGACTTCCCAGTCTCCTCCGCTGAGAAGCAACACATTGCCTCTCACGTTTACAGAAACACCGGTCTTATTGGCGATCATGTTCAGATTTGCATTCTGTTCCCCGCAGAGCGTCTGCATCAGCGTCTGGTCGGGGAAATTTATCTTTTTGGAAATATTTGTCATATCTCTTTCTTCTCGTAAATCTGCGCGGATATGCGTCTTTTACGGGGTCGGTTGTCGAAATCGAGAAGGATGATCCCTCATTATTTTCGCAGTATATCTTCTCAGGGGCTATCCCGTCCATGGCCTTCTTGAGCGCATTCAGGGCGCTGCTCTCAAATTCAATGTTTCGATTATAATACATTTTTCAATAAATGCACAGATTAGGTGCTATCTGCCTAAAAGCTGGGCTTGTTGAAACATGAAACGCCTGATGCTGATGTTCATGAGAAGCCCCAGCGCGGCCATGGAGGTAATCAGGGACGAACCGCCATAACTGAAAAGAAGGAGGGGAATTCCTACCACGGGTAGAAGCCCGGTCACCATGCCCACGTTGATGACAACCTGCCAGAACACAATGCCTACAATTCCAACGGCCATCATGGAACCGAACCTGTCTTTTGAACTCCTCGCAATATTCAATCCCCACAAGACTAAAAAAAGGTATAGCATGAGAAGGGCAACCGACCCTATGAGACCCCATTCCTCCGCCAAAACGGAGAAAGCGAAGTCCGTGTGCTGTTCCGGCAGAAAATGCAGTCTCGTCTGGGTCCCCTGAAGAAAACCTTTTCCCCATAAAAAACCTGATCCTATGGCAATCTTTGATTGGTTGATATGATATCCGGCGCCCAGGGGATCCATATCAGGATTGATAAAAGTCATAATTCGAGCCCTTTGATAGTCTTTCATGCCGATCCATACAAAAGGCGCAAAAGATGCGCAGGCGCCGAAAAAAATAATCAAAGATTTCCAGTGTACCTTTGCAATCAGCACCATGGAACCCGACAAAAGCGCCAGAAGAAGAGCCGTGCCGAGGTCGGGTTCCTTCAGGATGAAGGCGAACGGAAAAAGAATCAGAAGAAACAGTTGCCACAAATTCCTCAGTCGATAGGCGGAAGTATCGTCGCGGTCACTGAAAAATTTTGCCAGAACCATAACCATGGAGATTTTCATTAATTCAGAAGGCTGAAAAGATATGGGGCCCAAAACAAGCCATCGCTGGGATCCCGATGAGACTTTTCCCACGATCAATACGATAAGAAGAAGAATAACCGAGATGAAATAGGCCGGAAAAGCCATCCGCTCCAGAACGGAATAGTTGAACGTGGTCATCAGAAAAAAAACAAAAAACCCGATCAGGAACCAATATATCTGCTTTTTAAAGATCTGGGCGCCGCCGATGCCTCGGATAGGGTAGGTTGCGCTGTAGAGATTAAGGATGCTGACTCCGGCGATGAGAATGAGCAAAATCAGCAAAACCCAATCGAAATTCTGGAGCAACCGGCGATCAAGCATCATATCCAAACCCTCATCCCGCTTTGTCTCCAGTTAGAAATGACTCAATCAGTTTCTTTGCAATGGGCGCGGCCACGCTTCCGCCATGACCGCCATGCTCGATAACAACAGCCACCGCTATTTTAGGGGCCTCAGCCGGTGCAATGGCGACAAACCAGGCATGATCCCTATATTTCCATGGAATCTCCTCATGGTCTTTCGGAGCCGGGTCCTTTTTCATGGCGATCACCTGCGCCGTTCCTGTTTTTCCGGCCACCGTAATCCCATCTATCCGGGCAGATTTTGCAGTGCCGTGCGGTTCATTGACCACACCACATAAAGCGGACCGCACATCGTCCAGATATTTCTTCTTTATTTCGGCTTTACCCGTGGGCTGCGGGGTAAACCGGTGCGTGATTTCACCATCGGGTTTTCGTATCCATCGCGTCACCTGGGGCTTGAGTATGGTCCCCCCGTTGAAAACCGCGGAAATCAGTGTAGCCATTTGAATGGGCGTTGCAAGAACAAAACTCTGTCCAATAGAGGTAGAGATCGTTTCGCCGGCCTGCCATGGGACGCCCCATCTCCTTAATTTCCATTCTTTCGATGGGACCAGTCCGCTTTTTTCATTGCCCAGAGCCAGCCCGCTCTCCCTCCCCATGCCGAAAAGCTTTGCGTAATAGGCAATCTTGTCAATTCCCAATCTTTTGCCAAGCGTATAAAAATAGACATCGCACGATTCCACCAGTGCCCTGTGGAGATTTACCTTGCCGTGGCCATGCTTTTTCCAGCATCTATATTTCTGCTTTCCCAGAAAAAAAGATCCGCCGCAGAATATCTCCTCGTCCGGCGTCACGACCCCTTCCTGCAGGGCTGCCAGGGCAATGATAATCTTAAAGACCGATCCCGGCGGATACTGACCCGTCAGCGCCCGGTTCTGAAGCGGAAAATCGCCGGATGAAGCCATCTCCTTCCAGGTTTCTTGATCGATTCCCTTGATAAAGAGATTGGGATCAAAGGAGGGGCTGCTTGCCAGGGCTAGTATTTCGCCATTCATGGGGTTAAGACAAACTATGGCCCCATGTTTTTCCTCAAGCAGTTTATTGGCAAGGGTCTGCAGGTCGGCATCCAGGGTTAGAAAGATATCCGATCCGGAAACAGGCGCTTTTCGTGAGATGACCTGGATTTTTCGGCCTTCAGCATCCACTTCCACCTGTTCTCCCCCCCGAAGGCCATTGAGCAAAGGCTGCCATCTCCATTCTATTCCGGTCTTTCCGATCAAATCCCCCGATCTGATATTTTCATAGATCCGTTTCTGCAATTGACTTTCCGTGACTTCCCCAAGATAACCAAGCACATGAGGCGCAAAATCGCCTCTGGAATAACGCCGTTGAGGCTTCACCTGTATGCCGATTCCGGGCAAATCAAACTCATGGGTTTCAATCCTGGCCAACTCATCGCGGGAGATGTCTTTTTTGATGAGTACGGGTTTGAAAGGCATGGCGCGTGCGGCCCCGTCGAGCTGCCGGGCTGCCTGATCCGAATCGAATTCAATCAAGCCCTGCAATTTAGAAAAGAGGCCGCCGCGGTCCTGGATGTCCTCGGGAATAACATACAAGTTGTACGAAGGTCGGTTATCCACCAAGATATTTCCTTTTCTGTCAAGGATCATCCCCCGCGAAGAGTCTACATACTGAAGCCTTATACGATTATTTTCCGACTTAGACAGATAAATCGGACCGTTCACGACCTGCAGGAACCACAAACGAAGAATTAAGATACCGAATATGGATAAAACAAACAGGGATGCAAATTTCAGCTGTCTTTGAAACACTTCGGATGAAACAGGATCAAATTTGGATGTCTTCAAATCGTTATCTCTACTTTCAGACGGTCCGCGGTTTATTTGTCATCGGTCACGGGTTTCTGAAAATGGATCGACCGTCCCGGAGAAAGGTCGTCTTCATCTTCCGGCGGCATGGCGCGAAGACGGTTCAGCAGCATGAATGCCAAAGGGGCGATAATCCCACTGCCAAAAATGGAAATGGCGGATACCTTGAAAAAATAGGATGATGCAATCAGTGTATGGGAAAAAAGGCCGACAAGCAAAACCATCAAGAACTGCTTGAACAGAATCGCAATGGCTACAATGATCGCCTGTCCCCTGGCCTCCCGGAGATTGAAAAACCTGGAAGCGATGGTGATCCCCAAGAAAACGCCAAGATAAAGGGCGGGAAAAAGCCCCTGCAATCCGGTTGAAAAAAGATCGATGACAATTCCCTCTCCCAGGGCGAAAGATCCTGCCGCCAACTGTCCCGATGACAGGTAAAGATAGGCAATCAGAATCGTCAGAAAATCCAGGTCAAAAAAATCAACCCCCCGGGGATTGGTCCAAATCCCCTTCAACAGGGTCAAAAGGATTCCGGCCGACCACAACAGGATATGAAAACTGATTTTCCTATCCGGTTTCGATTCCTTAATGTATCGGAGATTTCTCTTTTTGATTCGCTTTTTCCACATTGAGTATAATCATTACTTCTTCCAGTTTGGAGAAATCGACCGCGGGCCTTACCGCAATCTCTTTAAAAAGCATCCCCGGGTTTTCACTGATTTGCAAGATTTTTCCCAGCGGCAAGCCCTTAGGAAATACCCCCCCCAATCCGGATGTAATAAGCTGGTCCCCCACCTCGGCATCCGCCGTCTTAACCAGATATTCAAGATTGCACACGTCCGTTGAAAGTCCCTTGAGCACCCCCCTGTCCCGCGATCTCTGCAGGAGGCAGTCCACCGCGCTGTTCTGGTCCACAACAAGCAGAATTTTGGCAAAATCAGGGGATACGGAAATCACCCGTCCCACAACCCCCGAGGCATTCACGACAGGCATATCCGTTTTCACGCCGGCTGCGGTCCCTTTGTCCACGATGATTGATTTGAACCAGCCGGAAGGATCGAGCCCGATCACCTGGGCCGCGACAACGGTGTTTTTGATGATCTGCTTGAATTGAAGAAGTTTTCTTAGCCTTTCTTGCGTTGCCAGCAGTTCTTTGTAGCGACTGTTCTCTGTTTTCAAGATATCGAGATCCTGCTTCAAACCTCGATTTTCATCCCTCAGACCGACAAGGTAAAAATAATCCGTCCAGACCTTTTCCACGGAACCAACTGCCTGTTTCATCAATTTTTGAAACGGAGCGGTGACCTCAATGATGAATTGTTCGGCAGAGTTCCACGACGAATCCGAACCGGGATTTGTCGAAAGCAAAAAAAGTGCGAAACCAGCAAAAACGATCCAAATCCATATTTGGCTGAAACCTCTGTTCCTTAGCAATGCCGAAGTTATCCCCCGCTTTTCCATGTCTCCGTCGGGAAGAAGGAAACAGTAACATACCAATTTTTTACCGGATTGTAACTTCCTTGAGGATCGCTATATTGTCGAGAGCTTTGCCTGACCCAAGAACAACGGTAGAGAGGGGGTCTTCTGCTATGGTAACAGGCAGTTTCGTTTCCTCTCGCAAAAGGGCATCAAGATTCTTGAGCAGTGCGCCTCCTCCGGTCAGTACGATGCCCCTATCCACGATATCAGCCGCCAGTTCCGGCGGGGTTTGTTCCAGCGCGGTTCGGACCACTTCAACAATCGCATCCACCTGTTCGGAAATAGCCATCCGGACCTCATCGGAATCGATGGTCAGGATCTTGGGTATTCCGCTGACAAGGTCCCTTCCTTTCACCTCAATGGTCTCAGGTTGCTCGCTCGGATAGGCATTGGCGATTCCCGTCTTTATGATTTCCGCGGTGCTTATGCCGATGAGAAGATTATATTTTCTCTTGATATGCTGAAGGATGGCTTCATCCATTTTATCCCCGCCGACTCTTATGGATTTGCTGTAAACAATGCCTGCAAGGGATATGACGGCAACTTCCGTTGTCCCTCCGCCGATATCAACGACCATGTTGCATATGGGTTCGGTAATGGGCAATCCAGCCCCGATTGCCGCCGCCATGGGTTCTTCAATGAGAAAGACCTCCCTGGCCCCCGCGGATTCGGCCGACTCGCGGACGGCCCTCTTTTCCACCTGGGTGATGCCGCTCGGTACGCAGATCATGATTCGAGGTCGTACAAAGGTCCTTCTGTTATGAACCTTCCGGATGAAATGGCGGAGCATGGCCTCGGTAATTTCAAAATCCGCGATTACCCCGTCTTTCATTGGACGAATGGCGACAATATTCCCGGGCGTCCGCCCTAACATCATTTTTGCCTCTCTGCCGACAGCCAGGACCTTGTTGCCCCCTCTTCCATCCTGCCTTACGGCTACCACCGATGGCTCCCTCAACACAATACCCTTGCTTTTCATATAAACCAGCGTGTTGGCAGTACCAAGATCGATGGCCAAATCGTTGGAGAATAGACCCAGAATCGGATCAAAAATCATAAAGTTCTCCTTTCCTTAAAATACATTGCTCAGTTTTGATGAATTCCCAGTGCCCCTCGTAAAAATTCTTTTCGGGACATTTTTCGATAGGGCTACATTTTTTCTGAATATATATCTACTTTGTTATTCTTAAAGGATGTAAATCAAATTATCAATTATAAAATGGTCGGGCTCTCAAAAACCTGATTTCAAGCTATCATCATAACCTTTTGAAATGTTTATTTTAACGAAGTCCTACAGGAATTTCACAAAGCTGACAGCTTCCAGGAAACTTTTCAAGCCCTGAACCTCCAAGGACGACTCGGGACACCATTTCGAAACGGGAGTCCCGCGGCTGGCTATTTTGTCTTGACAGATAGTTTGACCTGTGCTTATATTAACGATTACGCTAAATCCAATGTAGGGGATACTATACTTATGAAAAGAACTTATCAGCCTAGCAGAATTAAAAGAGCAAGGACTCACGGTTTCATGGCCAGGATGCAGACCAAAGGTGGAAGGGATGTCTTAAGGCGAAGAAGAGCCAAGGGAAGAAAGCGACTGACCGTATAAACGCCTTCAAGAATCCTGCTGACTGTAACGCGATTTCATGGGACCTTTTTCGTTTCAAAAGCAAGTAAGGTTATTGAAGCGGGCCGAATTTGTCAATCTTAATCGGTCGGGAAAGCGGCTTCACGCAAAACATTTTATCGTTATCGCCAAATGCAACGGATTACAAATCAGCAGGCTTGGGGTCAGTGTCAGCAAAAGGGTGGGAAACGCGATCGTAAGAAACAGAGTCAAACGCCTGATCAGGGAATTCTTCAGACTCAACAGACCTTTTTTTCCCCATGGATATGATTTTGTAGTCATAGCGAAAAAGGATTCCGGATATCTGGATTTCAAGAAAACGCAAAAGGAACTCGGTGAGTTCTTCCTGGATAAAAAATTTGTTTCTTCTCTGTAGAAAGCTGCCCGTGTGGCTGATCTCTGCTTATCAGCTGCTGGTGTCCCCTTTCTTCTCGCCTTCCTGCCGTTTCTATCCCACGTGCTCTAACTATGCCCGCCAGGCCTTTCAGAAATACGGTGTGCTGAAAGGAGGATTCCTGACATTGCTGAGGATAGCCAAGTGCCATCCGTTTCATCCTGGCGGATATGACCCTCTTTTGTAAAATGTTACTTTG
>JBBSAR010000081.1:0-12234 GCA_038252125.1 Desulfatiglandales bacterium | reverse complement strand
TAGGAGAAAAGCTGGCCTGCGATTGAAGGATTTCTGCTTCCGCGGTTGCTATTGCAAAATCGGATCCTGTTGAGAAGTGGAAAGAGGCCCCTATTCCGGAATCTTGCCCAGCGCTTGCTGCATTCTTTTGAATTCTTCCTGGTCGATTTCTCCTCGGGCATAGCGCGTTTTGATAATGTCAAGCGGGCTCGATGCATTTCGGAGATGTGTGGATGGCTTTCTGAATGTCTGAATGGACCATCTGATCAGGAGAACGGCCCCTGTAATCAGAAGCCCCCAGAACAGCAGCATGGACACAGGACCAAATCCGCCCGTACCCCATCCGCCCGTGTAACCTGATCCGAATCCCCACCAGCAGGATTGTCCCCGGTAGGCAAAGGCGGTGTTTTCGATAAAAACCATCGCGACGGTTCCAAGAATTGCGAAGGCCATCGTTGCGTATTTTTTCCGTTTCATATGAAGCTCCCATCAAAAGGAATGGATCTCTTTCAGATCCGGAAGAAATCAGAATGATTTAGGGCGGGGCATAAGCCCCGCCCGAGCTGTCTATTTGGTTATCAGTTCCAGCAGTTTCCCGGGCCGTAGCCTCCACCGTGTCTTCCGTAACCCATTCCATTGCCCCTGTTGTATCGTCCGGCATAATTTTGGCCTTCCGGTGCGATTTTGCGGGCTTCCAGTTGGGCGTCCAGCGTTTTCTCCGCCAACTGGTTGTTCAGGTTGCTGACCTCTTTCTGAAGAGCCCTTACCTTTTCCGCGTTGGGGTTGGGCGCATTGAGGTTTTCTCTCAGCTCGGCTCTTTTGGCCCAGAGGCTTTCCCTCAGTTGGGCAGTCTCTTCATAGTATTTCTGATTGAGTTGATCCAGCTTTTGCTGCTGTTCCTGGGTTACCGCGCCGGACCCCTGTGAACCCTGCCCGCAGTATCCCGGGCCTCCACCGCCCCACATGGGACCCCAAGCAAGAACCGGATAAGATGACATGGCTACCAAAAGAATGCTTGCTGCTAAAATGGCGAATCGTTTCATTATAAACCCTCCTTGTATTTTGATTGAATGAATAACCGATTGCTTTTGTCCTTATGGTATAGCAAGGGGCGTGCCATATCTATAATGAATGGTGTAATATGCTGAATTTAAAGGACTACGGGAGTATGCCCAGGTTTGGATCGATGGCTGGATTGCAGGGGAATGATAGCGGACTGTATACTATGTATCCAGTTGAGCCTTTAAGCTGGATAAAAAATATCCGGAAGCTAACCGATGAAGTTACGATCAGTATCCATTGAGGCTCGTTCCCACGCTCCCGCGTGGGAATGCATACTGTCTCAGGGGTTGCGCGCTGCAGTTGAAATGCACAGGGCGTTGCAGGAATGGACAGACTGAATTTCTTAAGAAAAGCCGGTATGCGTTCCCACGGAGGACCGTGGGAACGAGGCATGATCATGGCCATTCAATGCTTTATTAGCCTATTTCGCGAAGGCCTTGTACAGCTTACTCATTCCGATCATGCTTGTGCCGTGAAAGGATGCATCAAAGATATCCTGGTCGCTCCAGCCCATCTTCCGAAGCTTTTCCACATCGGCTTCCTTAACCTCTTCCGGGGTCTTGATCACCTTTAGAACAAAGAGGAGCAGCGCTTTCTGCGAATCTTCCATCTGTGCGGCTTCCGGATTCTTCCTGAGAGCCTCCAGTTCGGAATCGGAAAAACCGCCGGCCATTTTCAGGATTCCCGTATTCATTTTAATGCAAAATTCATAATTATACTCGCTGGCTGCCAGATACCGTATAACGGCAAGGAGACCCATATCCAGTTTCGAATGGGTCATGTAGTGCCGAATAATCTGGCTCTGCGGCTGCAGGAGATCCGGACTCGCGCTCATCAAGACCAGGGGGGCCGGGACCGGTATCCCCGCCGGGAAGACGGCGTAGGCTTCCGCAACCTTACCGGTTGCTTCTTCAGGCTTTACAGTTTTCAACTTGAACATGGCATCCTCCTGTGGGGGATTAATGGTTCCTTTTTTTCCACGTAATATTTCGCCGAAACCTTTATCATGAGATTATCCGGGGTATAAAGCGTTGTAAAGAAAAAAGCGCCATTTCGGATTGGTGTATTTTTTCCAATTGTATCTTTTTCCCTTATGGAATAGGAATGGGAGTACTGAAGATCAACCCGGCTTTGAGATTGCACGAGACCGAAATGGAAACACCGAAAAAAGAAGCAACCATTTCCGAAGAAATATTAGACGTTATTACGGCATCCGAAAGTCCCGTCAAGACCCTTGATCTGATTGTGAGAATGATTGCCGGGAGATTTCAAGTCGATGTCTGTTCCGTATATATCTACGACCCATATGGCAACATCCTGAAATTGAAGGCCACGGTCGGACTGGAAAGCGGATCGGTGGGAACCATTGAAATGGGATTGCACGAAGGGCTTACCGGACTGGTCATAGAACGGATGGAGGCCCTCTTCATCAAGAACCCGGCCATCCATCCCAGATTCAAATATTATGCCGGCAGCGGGGAGGAGATCTATAAAACCTACCTCGGTCTGCCGCTCATTTACCACCGGAAAGTCCTTGGTGCGCTCGTCCTCCAGACCATATCCGAAGAGGGTATATCCGAGTCGCACATCGAGCCTTTTCAACATATTGCGGGACAGATTGCAGCCACGGTTGCGTATGCCAATCTCCTGGAAAACCGCCAGCGGACAGGGGCGGATCAAGTCGGGGAGATCTCAAATACTTCTCCCGGAAGCACGCCTGCCGTCTTGAAGGATCAGCATTTAAGGGGGGAAGCGGTATCGGATCTTGTTGCCGTTGGCTATGCCCATTATATCTTTGAAAATATCCATTTCGATCAGATCCGTTCACGGAAAATCCATGACGTCCAGGCCGAGATCGATCGCCTTGACAGTGCATTTCATAGGGCGTCACAGCATATCAAAAAGGTCATCAGTGATGCGCACGGGCTTTCCGACCAGGATAAGGCCATATTGGATGCCCACATCATGCTCCTGGCGGACAAATCCCTGCGAGAGAAAATTCTTCTGAAGATCAACGACGGATTTTGTGCCGAATATGCCTTAAAGCTGGCGATCATGGATTATGTGGAGATATTCAAGGCCATGGACGATCCCTACCTGAGGGAGCGGGCAGGGGACATCCTGGATATCGGCAGGCGAGTGCTAGGGAACCTGGTGGGGGTGAACATCGACCCGGAGCAGGCATTCAACAGGGATACCATTATCATCGCATCGGACATTTCACCTGTCGACCTGCTGGCTATCCGTCAGCCGAATCTGAAAGGGATTGTTCTTTCAAAAGGTGGGAAGACTTCCCATACCGTCATTATTGCAAGATCCCTGGAAATTCCCATTGTCATCGGCGTTGACGGCATCCTGGAAAAGGTTCGGGAAAAAGACTACCTGATCGTAGACGGGGTGTCCGGTTTCATCCATGTGAATCCGTCCGAAGAAATTCGCAAGGAATATCTGCGTCGAAAAGAGGAAAATGAAAATGCGCTGAAAACACTATGATCACCACCGTGAGCGAGATCCGGCAGGTGGTTCAACTGGTGGAAGAGGAAAAGATATCCCTGGACCAGCGGAACATTTCCTATGACAAGGAGTTGGAACTGGGCATCATGGTGGAGGTGCCCGCGGCCGTGCCCATACTCGACCGCCTGCTGCGATACGCCGATTTCGTCAACATAGGCACCAATGACCTGATCCAGTATCTGCTGGCCGTGGACAGGAACAATAAAAAAGTGGCGGTGCACTTTGACGCCCTCCATCCCGCGGTTATCTCCACCATCTCCCAAATAGTTGGCATCTGTAATCAATATGAAAAAGAGGTCTGTATCTGTGGGGAGGCCGCCGGCGCAAAGAAATGCATTTACCTGTTTATCGCCATGGGCGCCGACCATATCAGCATGACGCCGTCCTCCATCCCGACCGCAAAGCAGTTCATCCGAACTATCAGCCGAAAAGACGCCCGGCGTGCCCTGGATGCGTGCATGCAAATGGAAGACGCGTCCGAAATCAGCAGTTATCTGGATGAATATTTAAAAGCCTGATCGAAAGCAAAAAAGGTACAAAAACAACCTGCTGAAATTGTCAGTTCTTGTGCCTGTTTAAGGCGATTTCGGCGCTTGGATCTCTTTTCGGTATTTCGAATATTCTTGGCGTTCAAAAACGCTTTAGCTAATTATGGTTCATCACGGATTTATGTGATATCTCTGTGTGGAAAAGAAATCCATCCGCGGTACGCGCTGGACACATTTTGAATAAGGAATAAGGAGGATGGTCCACATGGCCCTACATCAAAAAGACACCGTAAAAGCGAATCTCCTGGACGATATCTATGCATCGACCGACCTTTCGGTGAGGATGCCGAAATACCGCTTCCCCGAAGAGGAGCACGAACCCCGGCATGTCTATCAGGCGGTGCACGATGAATTGATGTTGGACGGCAACTCGCGTCAGAACCTGGCCACCTTCTGTTCCACATGGATCGAGCCGGAGGTCTACAAACTCATGGATGAGTGTGTGGACAAGAACATGATCGATAAGGATGAATACCCCCAGACCGCCGAGATCGAGGCGCGCTGCGTGCATATGCTGGCCGATCTGTGGAATTCCCCTGATGCGGCCAATACCATGGGGTGCTCCACCACCGGTTCCAGCGAGGCGGCCATGTTGGGCGGGATGGCCATGAAATGGCGGTGGAGGGAAAAAATGCGCGGTCTTGGCAAGGCAACGGACAGGCCCAATATGATATGCGGTCCGGTACAGATCTGTTGGCACAAGTTTGCCCGCTACTGGGATGTGGAACTGCGGGAGATTGCCATGGAAGGCGACCGATTGATCATGAGCCCGGAAGAGGTGATCAAGCGCTGCGATGAAAATACCATGGGTGTGGTCCCCACTCTTGGGGTGACATTTACCTGCCAGTACGAACCGGTGAAAGAAGTCGCCCATGCCCTGGACCAATTTCAAATGGATACGGGTCTGGATATCCCCATCCATGTGGACGGGGCTAGTGGTGGCTTCCTGGCGCCTTTTGCGGATCCGGATCTGGAGTGGGATTTTCGCGTGCCTCGCGTAAAATCGATCAACGCCTCCGGCCATAAATTCGGCCTGGCGCCTTTGGGTGTGGGATGGATCGTCTGGCGCGACAAAGAGGATTTGCCCGATGACTTGATCTTTCGGGTCAACTATCTGGGGGGTGATATGGCTACGTTCGCGCTGAACTTTTCACGCCCCGGCGGACAGGTCGTTGCCCAGTACTACAATTTTTTGCGATTGGGCAGGGAAGGCTACCGAAAAATTCACGAGGCCTGCTACCATACCGCCGCCTATCTGGCCGATGAGATTGGCAAGATGGGGCTATTCAAGGTGATTTACGACGGTCGGGGCGGGATTCCAGCGCTCTGCTGGTCATTGAAGGAGGGCGTAAAACCGGGATTCACCCTCTACGATTTAGCGGACCGACTGAGAAGCCGCGGATGGCAGGCGCCGGCCTACTCAATGCCCGCGAACAGGGAGGATCTGGTGATTCAGCGCATTCTCGTGCGTCACGGCGTCAGCCGGGATCTGGGCGATCTGCTCCTGGGGGATATGCGGCGCTGCATCGACTATTTCAAGAAAAATCCTGTCACCACGCCGCTTACCGAAGAAACGGCCGGCGGGTACAGGCATTGATGGTAACTTATCCAATTTTTACATTACCGAAGGCCGCCCCGCACGATGACGGGCTCTCCGTCCGGTTGCATAATGTGCACGGCGCAGGACAGGCAGGGATCAAAGGAGTGAATGACGCGCAAGGCCTCAATGGGTTGCTGTGAATTCCTGATAAAATGTTTTGATTCCAAGATGTTATCTTTAGCGGTACGGTAAGAAGCAACCACGGTTTTAACAAACTGTTCCCGAGGGTTTAGCGTTTATATTGACTTTATGCTTAATCAAGTGATAAAGAATTTCCATGAATACGCCAATCCCCGCAAGTTATTTTAAAGAGATTGTCGAGGCCGTTAACGACGCCCTTATGGTCGTGGGTCAGGATGGGACTATTTTGATTGTCAATAAGGCCATGGAGGTCCTTTCCGGGTACACCCGCGGCGAACTCATAGGGGCGCCCTGCAACATCCTCAAGTGCGACGTCTGTGAAATCATCCTTTCTGAGGACAAGGAAAAATGGTGCATGCTCATTGCTTCGGGGGAGATCAGGGGAAGGCGATGCCTCATGATGAAGAAAGACGGCTCCTATGCGACGGTATTGGAAAACGCCTCCCTGTTGAAGAATCCGGATGGCACTTTGTTAGGGGCACTGGAGACATTTACGGACCTATCCGAGATTGACAAGAAGGACCAGGAAATTCTCCAGATTGCGAAGATACTGGATGAGGTTGATGGGTTCCATGGGATGGTGGGAAAAAGCGTCTCCATGGAACGGATCTATCAGGTTATCGAACGGGCTGCCGAGAGCGATGCCCCGGTAATGATTTGCGGAGAAAGCGGCACCGGCAAGGAGCTGGTGGCCCATGCCATACACAACTTGGGTCGCAGAAGGGAAGGACCCTTCATTCAATATAACTGCGCGGCCTTGAACGAGGCGCTCCTGGAAAGCGAGCTTTTCGGGCATGTTCGGGGGGCTTTCACGGGCGCCTACCGCCACCGTATCGGCCGCTTCGAGGCCGCCAGGGGAGGGGATATCTTTCTTGACGAGATATCCGAAATACCCCTTTCCAGTCAGGCCAAGCTTCTGAGGGTGCTGGAAACCAAACAGTTTGAAAGGGTGGGTGATCATCGATCCATCGTTGCGGATGTCCGGATTATTACTGCAACCAACCGCAATCTTGAGGCCCTGGTATCGGAAGGAAACTTTCGCAAAGACCTGTTTTTCCGCATCAATGTACTTCCCATTTACCTCCCTCCATTAAGAGGGCGGAAGCAAGACATCCCCCTCCTGGTAACTGCCTTCATTCGCCAGATCGGCAACCGAAGTGGAAAGGATTTGACGGGCGTAAGTGCTGAGGTTTTGAATCTTTTCATGGCCTATCCATGGCCTGGAAATATTCGGGAATTAAAGAGCACCCTGGAATATGCCGCTGTGATTGCCGAATCAGGGCTGATACAGCGCCGTCATCTGCCTAACTACTTTAGTGCCGGAACCGGGGTGGAAATAAGTGGCTTGGAAATTGAAGACAGAAAAGAACGGTTGCGTCATCTCAATGAAAAAGCCGCGCTTGTAGAGGCCTTGCGTTTGAGTAATAACAACCGGTCCGAGGCGGCCAAACTCCTGGACGTGCACAGGATGACGATCTGGAATCGTATGAAGAAATACGGCATTCAAGAGGAGAACACTTTTTGAGGGTCTCACCGTTTGATGCGGAAGAGCTTCTGCAAATAGAAGATACCAAAGGGTTTTTGCTCCGTTCGAAAGGCAGAAGTGCTTTTTTTCGGGAAGCATTACGGTGTCGTAAAGTCCATCTTATTGAATTAACGAACATATTTTAATATGCATATTGTCAACTCTCTTCGAAAATTCTGAATGCAGGTTTTAGGTTAAAAAATATGGACGATAATTTCCATGAGCAAAAAAATCCTCGGCCACTACTATAAAGAAATCGTAAACATCGTTGACACATGCGTGATGATGGTCGGAAACGACGGGTCCATACGGATGGTCAATCCGGCCATGGAGCGTATCACGGGATACAGTAAAAAGGAGTTGGAGGGATCGAGTTGCACCGTCTTGGAATGCGATGCCTGTGAGTTGTTTCGGTCGGAGCGCAGACATGAATGGTGTGTGCTCTTCGAGGTCGGTTTCGTCAACAAAAAACGGTGCCTTTTTCGAAAGAAAGACGGATCTTATGCATCCGTCATAAAAAACGCTTCTCTCCTTCGAGATAAGAAGGGGAACGTTTTGGGTGCTCTCGAGACCTTTGTTGATGCCTCCCTGGAGGACAGAGTCGACAGTAAAATCAATGAACTTTCAAGGGTTGCCAGGGGACGCAGCGGGTTCCATGGCATGGTGGGGAAGAGTGACTCCATGCAGCGGATCTATCAAATCATTGAGCGAGCTGCTGAGAGTGATGCGCCGGTTGCCATTTACGGGGAAAGCGGTACCGGCAAGGAACTGGTGGCCCACGCCATCCATAAACTGGGACGCAGAAGGGAAGGCCCGTTTGTCCAATTTAATTGTGCGGCCCTCAATGCCTCGCTCCTTGAAAGTGAACTTTTCGGTCATGTGAAAGGGGCCTTTACGGGGGCGTTTAGGCACCGAATGGGCCGGTTTGAGGCGGCCCACGGGGGGGATCTGTTCCTTGACGAAATGGGGGAGATGCCGCTGGATTCCCAGGCCAAACTTCTTCGGGTACTCGAAACCAAGCATTTCGAAAGAGTTGGGGATCATACCCCGATTCGGACGGATGTCCGCGTTATCACGGCAACCAACCGTGATCTCTCAGCGCATGTTTCCAATGAGACCTTTCGAAAGGATCTCTATTTTCGCATTAGCGTACTTCCCATTCACCTGCCGCCCCTGCGCGAGCGGAGGGAAGATATTCCCCTTCTCGTAGACACCTTCATCAATCGGTTGATGGTTAAAAGCGGTAAGAAAATAAGTGCGTTGAGTCCCGACGTGATGGCTCTTTTTATGGAGCATTCATGGCCTGGAAATGTCCGGGAACTGAAGAGCGCCCTTGAATACGCCTTTGTCATCGCGGAATCCGGACTGATTGAATGCCATCATCTCCCGGGGAGCTTGATGCAGACGGATGAAATCTCGGAAAATGCGCCGGCACTTTCAGCTTTAGGGGAAAAAGAAATGTCGGAAGAAGAAACGGAACTCATCGAGGCCCTGACTAAAAGCAAGGGAAACAAAACCCGGGCCGCCGAGTTGCTGGGGGTCCACAGGATGACCGTGTTTAACCGCATTCGAAAATACGGCCTGCATGTCAAGAAGGGGTTCAAGTTCTGACATCCGGAGCGGCTTCGACTCTCTTTGATAAGGAAAAAAAGAATGACCACCATTTCAAACGATTATTATGTTGGAATAGACGTGGGCTCTCTGAGCACGGAGGCCTTGATCCTCGACAGCAACGGAGCCATGGTCGGCTACGCGATACGCAACACAGGCGCCAACAGCACCGATGCGGCGGAAGCCGCCCTGGAGATGGCCATCCGCCAGGCAAACGTAGACAGAAACGGGATAAAACGTATTGTGGGAACCGGGTACGGTCGGGTTTCCATCCCCTTTGCGGACAAAAAGGTGACCGAGATTACGTGTCATGCCGTGGGGGCCCGTCATCTTTTTCCCGAAACGGAAACGGTGATTGATATCGGGGGACAGGACTCCAAAGTGATTCGCGTGGGGGAAGGGGGCAAGGTACTGGATTTTACCATGAACGACAAATGCGCGGCAGGCACCGGTCGATTCCTGGAGGTGATGGCGGAGAAGCTGCAGGTCCCCCTGGATGCCAAGGGGGAACTATCGAAAAAGGCGCAAGGGGAGGTAAGCATAAGCAGCGTGTGCACGGTTTTCGCGGAAAGCGAGGTGGTGTCCCTCGTGGCACAGAACCGGCCTCGGGAAGAGATTATTCGTGGACTTCACAGGGCTATCGTAAGCCGGGTATGGAGCATGGCAAAGAGCATAGGAATCCAGGGGGAGGTGACCATGAGCGGGGGGGTGGCGAAAAACATCGGCGTGGTGGACCTTCTGGAAAAAAAGCTTGGAAGAAGGATACATGTTCATTCGGAGCCCCAGATCGTCGGGGCCCTGGGAGCGGCGCTGCTGGCAATGAAAGAAGCCTGATTCAATACTCCCCCGTCCAGCGGGCAAACAGGTTGTGTTCGATCCCCAGGAAATCAAAAACCTTTCCGATGGTCTGGTCAAGGATGTCCTCAATGGTCTTGGGGCGGTGATAAAAAGAGGGGACCGGCGGAAGGATATGAGCGCCCATATCGGCCGCCATGGTCATCAGCCGGAGATGCCCTTTGTGAAGAGGCGTTTCCCGCACCACGAGAACCAGTTTCCTTTTCTCCTTGAGGGTGACGTCGGCGGCCCGCACAAGGAGATTGTCGTTGTATGAATTGGCAATCCCGGACAGGGTTTTTATGGTACAGGGAATCACCACCATCCCTTCCATGAGATAGGACCCGCTGGCGAGAGCTGCCCCCACATCCTTATTGTCATAGACGCGGGAGGCCATTTCTTCCACTTCACGGACCTTGTAGGGGGTTTCAATTTCAATATTCTTCTTGCCCGATTCAGACAGGATCAAGTGGGTCTCAATATCCTCCATCTCGGAAAGAATCTTAAGCATCCTGGCGCCGTAGATGACGCCGCTGGCCCCCGCAATGCCGATGATAATCTTTTTGGTCATACCTCTTCCTGCGCTTAAAAGATTTTCAAGGATGCCTGAACAACGGCCTCCGCAAATGCGGGGTCTTCCATGTTGACATCCACGCGAACAATTTCAATATCCGTGTTCAGGCCCTTTCGCAATTCCTCTTCAAACACACCATCTTCCTCCGGGTCATAGGTGGCATTGCCCGGAGAATCCACCGAAGACCATCCCTTTTGAGGAATCAGCACCTTCACGGGTCCTCTGGCCTTGTTGAGTTTTTCCCTGAAGGCTTTTGCCACCTGGCGCAATTCTTCAGGCGAAAGACGGATCCAGGTGCGAAACTTGTCGAGATCGTACTTCCTTCGTTCGTGATAATCGGGCTTGTACCTCGACTTGGACGGGGTCATGTGATTGACGCTGCATGTGGAAATCACCTGGGGAAGTCCGGCATTTCCCGCATTTTCCATTCGCGTTGGACCTGCGTCCCTCATAAAACCGAAAAGGTGCTCTCCAACGCCGCCTGGGGCCAGATCAATGACACCCTGAAAAAAACCCTGGGAGATCATGGCCTCCATGGCCCTGTCGCCGATGCCGGCGGCGGAAAATCCGATGACCTGAACCCCATGTTTTTCAAGGGCGGTCCTGACGGAACTGGCGCACTGTTCGCAAGGGCCCAGCATGGTCATGGCGATGGCCTTGCTTTCGGCCGCGCCGGGTGATGTGATGGAATCGTGAAGCATCCCTCCCATGGCGCATGCTGCCCTGTCCATGACATTCTTCAGGAGGTCCGATACCCCCGATATCTCAATCACCGAATGAAACAGGTTGATGTCCCCTGTCCCGATGTAGCGTGTGGAGAGCCCGGGCAGAGCGGCAGTGGAGGAGATCATGATTTTGGGGACTCCAAAGGGCAGCGCCCTCATGACTTCCGTGGCCATCAGGGAACCGGTGGAGCCGCCCATGCCCAACACTCCCGCGAGTTCGCCTTTTGAGAAGAGATCTTTGGCGATGTTGGATGCGCCCTCTATGGTGATATTGGTGATTTTTGCCCTTTCCCTGGATGCATGGATCTCCTCAATGGTGCATCCCCCCGCCTCCGCCACCATGGCGGGAGTGATTTCCGCCGGAGAAGGGCCTTTCCCACGCATGGAGATATCCATCAGGATCGGTTTCATCCCACGGGAGGCGACTTTATCCCTGAGATAAAGGGTTTCCTCTCCCTTGGTGTCGAGCGTTGAAATGATCAATACGGCTTTTTGCATTGTTTTCTCCCACCTGAAAACAGATTTTCGACCACGAATTGCACGAATAACACGAATAGAGGTTTCAGTGTTCAGGCATCAGCTGACGCCTGACATCTGAAACCCGCGAACGACTGCAAGTGCCCCTACTTCTGTTCCGATTCAACCTTCTCTTTGATCATTTTCTTCAAGGTTTCCTTGTTGACCTTTCCGGAGTCTCCCACCGCCGGAAACTCGGGAACCACTTCCAGGCGCTCCGGAAGTTTGAACATGGCCAACTGTTTTTCCTTGAGAAAACTTACCATTTCCTCGAAGGTGAATGTTTCGCCAGGCTTTGGGATCACGTAGGCGCAACACTTTTCTCCCATGGCGCGGTCCGGATATCCCACGATGGCAACGGAAGACACCTTTGGATGTTCGTTGAGCAGGCCTTCCACTTCGGCGGGGTAGATGTTCTGGCCTCCACGGATAATCATATCCTTGGCTCGTCCCAGAATCCACAGACAGCCTTCATCGAATTTGACGATATCTTCCGTGGTGCACCATCCGTCTTCATCGAAGACCGTCGCCGTCAGTTCTTCATCCCTGTAGTATCCGGCAGGGGCATGGGGGCCTCTGAAATAAAGGATGCCGGGTTCCCCATC
>JBBSAR010000080.1:0-12327 GCA_038252125.1 Desulfatiglandales bacterium | reverse complement strand
GCCGTGATAGAAATGGGATAAAGATGACAAATCCACCGCATCCTATTCAAATTCCCCGGCAACCACGGACGGGTCCATTGTGACTCCATTCAGCCAGGATTTTTGCATAAGATACAATCCACAGTAACCGGGGTGGCTTATGCAGCAAAAACGTTGCCAACATACCGTGTGATGATTAGGTTAGCAATGAATACGGTTTCCGCAAGGCATCACTGGTAAATCGTCGGCAGGAAAGCCGGGGCCTTTATTTTTCCATTGTTCCTGTTTCCCTCCTCTACACATCGCAAAACCATCCAATATGGGTTTGATGTTCAAGATAAACAATCCTGCTTTAGAAAGTGGAGCACATGAGATTTAATAAACTTGGTTTGAACGCTGAAATTCTCAAGGCGGTGGATGACCTTGGGTTTGAGTATCCCACACCCGTCCAGGAAAAAGTAATCCCCGAACTCCTGGAAGGAGATGCGGATCTGGTTGGACTGGCGGAAACGGGCACAGGGAAGACGGCCGCCTTCGGACTTCCCATGCTGCAAAGAATCGATTTCCGTCTGCCGGCGCCCCAGGGTCTGGTGCTCTGTCCGACCCGTGAACTGTGTCTGCAGATTGTGGAAGACCTGAAACGCTATGCCCGCTATATGAAAGATGCTCGGATCGTAGCCGTTTATGGCGGGGCGAGCATCAGCGAACAGATCCGTCTGCTCAAGAAGGGCGCCCATATTATTGTAGCTACTCCGGGCAGATGCAAGGACCTGATAGACCGAAGGGCCGTTCAATTGGAAAAAATTGAATACGTGGTTTTGGATGAGGCGGATGAAATGTTGGACATGGGCTTCAAGGAGGATCTTGATGCCATATTGAGCAGGACGCCGGACAACAAACGAACCTGGCTCTTTTCCGCAACCATGCCGAAGGAGGCGGAGAAAATCGCGGAGGATTACATGACTGATCCGGTGCGGGTGACTTCCGGAACGCGAAACAGGGGGCCGGCAGCCATCGAGCACATCTGTTACCTTATTCCCGAGAAAGACCGTTATGCGGCTCTCAAGAGAATCATTGATTATGAGCCGAAAATTTTCGGGCTTATCTTCTGTCGCACCCGGAGTGAAACCCGTCTCGTGGCACAAAACCTCATAAATGACGGGTATAATGCCGAGGCGCTCCACGGGGAGCTTTCCCAGGAACAGCGCAACCAGGTCATGGGCAAATTCAGGGAACGGACGCTGCAAGTCCTGGTCGCTACCGATGTGGCGGCAAGGGGCCTGGATGTGGATGATATTTCCCATGTGATCCATTACAATATGCCCGATGAGCCGGACCGGTATACCCATCGCAGCGGCAGGACCGCCAGGGCCGGAAAATCAGGGATCTCCATGGCCCTTGCAACCCCGAGGGAAATGGGCCGGGTCAAGCAGATTGAGCATCATTTAGGCATCGGGTTTCGTTTTGGAGGAATTCCGACGGGTCGGGCCATCTGCGAAAAGCAACTCTACACCCTTGTAGACAGAATGGTGGGTGTGCAGGTCAATGAAAAGGAAATCGAAAAATACCTGCCCCCGGTCTACGAGGCCTTGCAATCCTTTACAAAAGAAGAGCTGATTCAAAGGTTTGTATCTACCGAATTCAACCGTTTTCTTGACTACTATCGTGATGCCGGAGACATCCCTGTAAACATTCCGAAACGGGAGATACAATCCACCAAAAAGAAGATGGTTTTTAAGAAAAAGACCCAGCGATTTTTCGTGAATGTGGGCCGGCTGGACAAGATCAAGGAGAAAGCCTTCTTCCGACTTGTCTGCAAACAGAGCGGGGTGTCCCCGGATAAACTGAGCGGCCTTGCCCTCAAGAGGGAATTTTCCTTCTTTGATGTGGAAAAAAGCGTGGCCCACAAGGTGCTAAAATCATTGAAAGATACCGAACTTGCCGGCAGAAAAATCAATGCCAGATTTGCGGATCACGGGAGAAAGTCGCCGGAGGCTGAGCCCCGGACAGGGGTTAGTGACGAGTGAACGGTGACAAGTAACGGGTTGCAAGCGACGAGGGGCGGATGACGAGTTAAGAGTGGGGGGATGCCTGTTCTTCATACAGGTATGGGAGGGCTGCAATGAAACCAAAAACGATCTTCCTGATGCTTCCGGTTTTTCTTTTTCCGCTCCTTTTTTCGGGATGTTTCTTTCACCCCGAGAAGCTCTATCCGGGTCCGGAGCGTCCCAAACAGGATCTGACACTGATCAAGCAGACCCAATATTATGATCTCCGCCCCGTTTTCATCCTGGCGCCCGATGAGGGCAGCGCCAAGGATATTCGGATTGACGATCTCGGTGTTATCGTCTCGCCCGGCACCTATATCTTCCGTGGGCAGTACTATCACTATGTCACCCGGGAGAGTTCGAGGATTGTAACCGCGACGGTTATCCCCGGGGAATCCTACTTTCCCGTCATGCAGCCGGTTTCCCGCATGGTTATTGCGGATACACCGTATCGGGAAACCGGAGATGCCCAAATGACGGTGAAGGCCGGGTTCACTTATGGAATATGGTGTACCGATGAGGGCTCCATCGCCATGAAGGTCCTCGGGCCTTACGAGTAGACCGTTATCGATACAGGTTTTTGTCAAAGGTGAAAATTATGCATTTGAAATGCACAATGTGAAGCACAAATGCAACGGCCCGCCATTCGCAGAAATAGTACCATTGATCCAGCCCACCTCTTCCGCACGGTTGTCGATTACAAAACGGTTTATGAACGGGAAAAAGTCTCGTGATTAGGCCGACTGCCTGTCTCTTTTCCTTTTCCTGTTCCGCTCATACCGCATCTGCAGCATTTCCACAAAGATGGCAAACCCCATGGGAAGGTAAATGTAGGCCTTGGGGACGTGCTTGTGGAGCCCTTCCATGAAAATGGTTATCCCGATGGTGATGAGGAAGGAGAGGGCCAGGATCTTGAGGGCAGGGTGTTTCAGGATAAAGTCTCCGATGGGTCCCGCGAAAGCCAGGATCAAGACAAAGGAGACGACAACGGCGGTGATGATGACCCAGATCTTATTGGTCAACCCGATGGCCGTGATGACCGAATCGATGGAAAACACGATATCCAGGAGGACAATCCCGGAGACAACGGAAAAAAACGTCTTGGAGGGTTGGGCGGTCTCTTCTTCCGCCTCATCCTTCAGTTCGATGGTGTGATGGATTTCCGTGACTGCCTTCCACAGGAGAAAAAGACCGCCCGCGATGAGAATCAGATCGCGCACCGTGAAACCCCGGAACAGAGGCGTGGTGAGCCCGGAAAGGGTAAGCAGAATGAAAAGCATCAGGACCCTTGCGATCAGGGCAAGACCCAGACCGATGATTCGGGCCTTGTTTCTCCCGGAGGCGGGGAGTCTCCCCACGAAGATGCTGATAACCAGGATATTGTCTACTCCAAGGACCAGTTCCAGACCGATCAGCAAAGAAAGCAACGCCAGAGAATCCGCCATTTCTATTTCCTTTGCCCGTTGTTTTCAGCCCGAGGCTTGCCTTTCGTACCTTTTTGTTTCCTTCTGATAATCCGATAGGTCTCCTCATATATCCGATCCCGTGGGCCAATGGCAACAATCTGGATCTCTCTGGTTTCGGCCATACGATAAACGATTCTGAACCTGCCCACCCGGAAGCTTCTGAGCCCTTCCAATTCGTCTTTCAAGGGTTTTCCCGAATTGGGATCGGCAGCAATTATACCGAGCGAACCTTTGACCTTTCTCTTTATGTCAGGATGGAGGCCGCGAATGAATGCGACTATGCGATCAGGAACTCTAAGTCTGTAGAGAGACATTTCATCTATTCTTCGAATAGCTCTTCAAGGGTATAAAGATCGGCCTTGTTTTGTTTCAGATCTCTCACCCCTTTCTTAATCTCTCTTAAAAACCCGGGATCGGATCGGATGAGAAGAGTCTCGGTCCAGCCCTCAAATTCGTCGGGGCTGACAAGGACTGCGGCGGGACGACCGTTTTTTGTAATGACGATCTCCTCATCGGTCGTATTGACCTTGTCAACAAGCCGGCTGAGTTTGATTTTTGCCTCGCTAAGGGACAGCGTTTCCATGAATAAGACCTCTATTACAGTAGACCATAATTAAGGTCATTTTAGTCTGTGAATCTCGGTTGTCAAGCCCCTTACAGGCACACAGTGGCGAAGCCCTGTCTTTTTGTCCAGCAATCATATCCGATTTAAACACAACAACCGTCGCGGCAAAGGCCGTTATTTGGCAACCCTTACAGCGATTCGTTCTCGTCTGACATGCCCGCTTCCTTCATGGCCAGATATTGGTCAAAGTCCATCATCACGTCGATGATGCCGTCCGGCGTGATTTCCACGACCCTGTTTGCCACGGTGGAGACAAACTGATGGTCATGGGAGGCAAAAAGCACCACCTCCGGAAAAGCTATCAGGGCATTATTCAAAGAGGTGATGGACTCAAGGTCGAGGTGGTTGGTGGGCTCATCGAGAATGAGGGCGTTGGCCTCGCTGAGCATCATCTTGGAGAGCATGCAGCGCACTCTTTCGCCGCCCGAGAGGACGGAGGTCTTCTTCATGGCCTCTTCTCCGGAAAAAAGCATTTTGCCCAGGAATCCCCGTACAAACATCTCATTCTCCTTGGGGGGTGCAAACTGATGCAGCCAACCGATCAGATCAAGATCCTCATCATCGAAATAGGCACTATTTTCTTTCGGGAAATAGGCGTTCTTGATAGTTATTCCCCAGCGAAAACTGCCTTTGTCCGGCGTGAGCTCCCCGGCCAGAATCCGGAACAGAGTGGTCTTTGCAAGGCTGTTCGTGCCGACAAACGCGATCTTGTCGCCCTTGTTGACGATGAGGGTCAGATCCCTGAACAGGCAAACCCCGTCGATCTCTTTGGAAAGACCGTTGATCTCCAGGATAACATCCCCGCAGGGCCGTTCCGGCTTGAATACGATGTATGGGTATTTCCGGGAGGAAACCGGCATGTTCTCGATAGTGAGCTTCTCCAACAGTTTCTTCCGTGAGGTGGCCTGCTTGGCCTTGGAGGCGTTGGAGCTGAAGCGCTGGATAAATTCCTTGAGCTGCTCCGCTTTGGCCTTGGCCTTCTTGGCTTCCATATCCTTCTGGCGGAAATGGAGCTGGCCGGCCTCGTACCAGAAGTCATAGTTGCCCACATAGACCTGGATTTTGCCGTAATCGATATCCGCCATATGCGTGCAGACCTGGTTCAGGAAATGGCGGTCATGGGAGACGATGATCACGGTGTTCTGGAAGCGGGAGAGAAAGTTCTCCAGCCAGGTGATGGTCTTCAGGTCCAACTGGTTGGTGGGCTCATCGAGAAGCAGGATGTCCGGGTTGCCGAAAAGGGCCTGGGCCAACAGCACCCGCACCTTGTCGCCACCGTCAAGCTCCTTCATCTTTTTCTGGCGCATCTCTTCCGGGATACCGAGTCCGTTCAACAGCACGGCTGCCTCCGCTTCCGCCTCATAGCCGTTCATTTCACCGAACTTGATTTCCAGTTCTCCTGAACGGATGCCGTCTTCGTCAGTAAAATCAGACTTGGCATAGATTGTCGCACGCTCGGCCATTACCTTATAGAGCTTTTTATGACCCATGATAACGGTATCGAAAACGGTGTATTCGTCAAAGGCGAACTGGTCCTGGTTGAGCATTGCGATGCGCTCTCCCGGTCCTCTGATGATCTCGCCCCGATCCTGCTCAAGTTGGCCTGCAAGGATCTTCAGAAAGGTGGATTTGCCGGCGCCGTTCGCGCCGATCAGACCGTAGCAGTTTCCGGGGGTGAACTTGATGTTGACGTCCTTAAAGATGACCCTCTTCCCATAAGAGAGAGCAACATTGGATGCGGTTATCATGATGGTGTCCTCAAAATAAAAGCCACAAGGAAAATCCCCGTGGCATGGATTGTTTGGGTTTACGAAAAGCTGGGGTTAAGGTTGCGCCTCTTCCTCTTCTTGAGGGAGAATCTCCTCGTTTTCCCCGTCCGGCTTAGTTTCTTTTTCGAGCTTGCGCTGAATTTTTGCCTCTTTCTTCTTTTTCTTAGCCATTTCTTTCTGGCGTTTCGCAAAGGAATAGTTTGTTCTGGCCAAGAGTCCCTCCCTTATTCATCTATCGCGTTCTGGTGGAAACCATTGCGGTAAAAAAAAGACCCCCGCAGCATGCGGGGGCCTTTCAGTATGACGATCAGTTCTTAACTCTGGACAACATTTGAAGCAGCGGGACCTTTGGCCCCGTCCACAACATCGAAGGTCACCCGGGCGCCTTCCTGGAGGGATTTAAAACCTTGGGCCTGAATTGCGCTATGATGCACAAACACATCTTTTCCGCCGTCCTGCTCAATAAAACCAAAACCTTTTGAATCGTTAAACCACTTTACTGTACCTTCAGCCATCTTGTTCTACTCCTCTTTGTTGGGTTCCTCATGGAACCATGTTGTTATTCAGCCGATGCATCATCTGCTGCGTCGACTTTGACCCTGGACATCCAGACAAGACAGGCTATTACGGCACAGGCTTGCTCATGCGGAAATTGAAAATAAAGTTTAAAAGCCTTTCCGCACAAAGTCTACTACTGTTTCTCCGGTTTAAGTGATCAGCAGAAACTTCATCGGCAGTGAACGATGTGTGGCAAACAACGAGGTTAAGAAGGACAACCTGAAGGGAAATTTGCTTCTACTTAACTTAATGGATCTTTTTAAAGATAGTCCTTTTTAAAAATTATGCAATGAAATAAATCATGATACTCTCGTAAAAAGTCAGTTGGAGCCATTTCTCCGGCTATAAAATTTGGATATTGGATGAGAGAAACGTCTTGGTTTGCGAGCCCGTAAAAGGGCAAATGGGTTCTTAATGGCCTTGTGGATCCACTAATCCATGGCAAACCCCGCCTCCTCTTGTTTTACCCTTTAAACCCCCTTTATTTCATGACGTTTATCCGATTATGGGCTCCGTGGGTATCGGCGTCAATATGCCTTGAAACCTTGTTGAATTTATTATAGATTGGTTGCAAGGTCTCCGTGAGGTTCAAAAGACTTTTCCTTGAAGTGCTTTTTAAAAATGAGAGAGGAAAATTTTATGAAGAAAGATGCCCTGTACTGGGCCGAACGGGCGGAAAGGGGAATCTACTGGGCTGTCGGTGCGCTGCTCATTGTCGTGGCGGTTGTTTTCCTCGTCTTTATTATCCTGAGCAACTTTCCCCTCTATTTCCAGGGAGAATTTGCAACGGCAACTATCAGGCTCTTCGACCAGGCCCTGCTGACGCTGATGATCGCCCAGATTGTTTACACCACCGTTGCCTTCCTGAAAGTCGGCGTGCTTCAGGTGGAACCGATTCTGGTGGTGGGCATTATCGCCTCCGTGAGGCGCATCCTGGTGTTGACAGCTCTGATGTCGGGTACGGCCGGTAAAGTGGGCGCAGGGCTCTCTTTCCAGGAGGACATGGTGGAAATCGGGTTGTTATCCCTTACCGTGCTCATTTTAGCCATAGCCATCTATCTTGTTCGCAAATCCAAAAGCTTTCTGCCTCCCGGCGACCAGATGCGGCAGGCCGGTCAGACCGAACGAGGGGAGGAGTTTTGACGGATTTCGATAAATATGTCCGGATGGCCGAAGAGCTGAAGATGGTCAACGCCAGGATTATCCCTGCTGAAGATATCTGTTTCGATATCCGGGCCATATTGAAATGCCGGTGGGGGTGTGAAGATTTCTTAAGCCAAACGATAAAATGCAATACGAGAAACACGTCCAATCAGGAACGAATGGAAATGGTTCGGGCATACCGGAAGATTTTGTGGTTCACTCCCATGATGCCGCTGCATTAAGCCACGCCGTTCTTGCAATTGAAAGAGCTGCGTTTTTAGATGGGCACTATCTTTCTTTTGCCATCAGGTATTGCAAGTTGTGCAAAAGTTGTGCGGTCGACCAGGGAAAACCGTGTCCGACCCCGAAAAAGGTAAGACCCTGTGATCAGAGTTTTGGTATCGATGTATACCAAACGGTCAGAAACCAGGGATTGCCCTGCGATGTCCTTCAAGGCCCGGACGACGTTCAAAACCGCTATGGATTTGTTCTTCTCGAATGAAGAGATGAACCCCACCGGATCGGGCGTTTTACAATTTCCCTTCCTTCATCACTAAAAAAACGACAGGCCGTACATCCTCGGAAGCAAAAAGGAAAGTGCGGCCCACATGATGAGTGCCAGGGGGATACCGATTCGAAGGAAATCGTTAAACGTGTATTCCCCGGCGTTCATGACGAGGAGATTGGTCTTATAGGCCATGGGTGTGGCATAACTCATGTTGGCCCCGAAGAGCACGGCAAGGACAAACGGTTCGGTCGGTTGCCCCATCTGGGCGGCAATGGAGATTGCGACAGGGGTGCCGATCAGCGCGGCCGCGTTGTTGGATACAATGTTTGTGAGAACCGCCATCAGGAGCATCAGGCCGCTGATCACAAAGGCCGGGGAAGCGCCCCCCGCCGAGGCAACGAAGAGTTGTGCGAGATAGTGCGCGCCGCCGGTCTTGAGTAACGCGACCCCCAGGGCCAGACTTGCCACCACGATAAGGATCACCTGAATGCTCAGGGCGCTTGTGGCATCACGCCATCCGATGCATCCGGTAAGGATCATCAACAACGCCCCCAATGGCGCGCTGATGGCGATGGGAAGGAACCCCAGGGCCGCCGAAAGGACGATGCCCAGCATGATGAGCAACGCCAGGGGCGCCTTCCGGGCGAACGGCAGATCCGTGGTGGCATCCAGCACCAGGAAATCCTTGTTGCCCTTCAAGCTTGCGATCTGCCTACGAGGTCCCTGAACCAGGAGGATGGTTCCGGCCTTCAGGGGAATATCCCCGATTTCATCATAGACCATTTCCAGGTGCTTTCCCGGTATGTGTATGGCCAGTATGATCATTCCGTACCGATCCGCAAACCGCATCTCGCTGAGCGTCCTTTCGTGCAGGAGAGAGCCCTCCAGGATTACCACCTCGGCGATCTGTTGATCTTCCGCCTTCAGGGGATGTTCTTTGTCAATGGGAATATCCTCCGAATCTTCCGGATAGAGCGTTCCTCCAAGGACCTTTTCAAACTCCTTCAACCGGTCGGGGGTATTCCTGATGACCAGATGATCGTCGGCCTTCAACACTACGCTTGGAAGCGGCAGCATAAAGTTGTTCATCCCCCGTTCCACGCTCAGAACTTTCATGGCGCCATCGGTTTTTTTTATGGCTTCAGCAAGGGTCTTGCCCTCCGCGGCCGTTCCTTTCAGGATCGCAAGATGTGCCGTGAAAACCCTCGGGGAGGCGTCCGCGAGGGGCTGATTCCTCTTGGGTATGATCCTTGGGGCCAGGAGCCAGAGATAAACAATTCCTATGCTTCCGGCAATGGCCGCCGGCGGCAGGAAATCGAACATCCCGAATCGTCTTAGACCCATATCCGCTGCAACCGAGACCACAAGCAGGTTCGTGGAGGTCCCGATGCTGGTGCAGGTCCCTCCCAGCAAGGTGGCGAACCCCATGGGCATCAAGACAGAGGACGCCGGCGTGCCGGTTCTGAGGGAAACATGGACCAATATGGGGAGAAACAGGACCACGACCGGGACATTGTTGATGAAGGCGCTGATAAAGGCGCTGATCAAGAGCGTCAGGAGCAGGGAGATGACGGGGGAGGCCCTCCAGAGTCGGGCCAGGGTCCTTCCCACCGGTTCCAGAGCCCCCGTGCGCACGATTCCCTGGCCGGCGATCATGAGGGCGCAAACGGCCACCAGCGCCTCGTGCCCGAAACCGTGGAAAAAAACCGTTGCATGCAGGACCTGCCCATCCACCTTGAAAGGAAAAAGCTCGAAACCCACGGCAAGACCGATGAGAACCAGAAAACTGGAGGTCTCAAGCGGTATCTTTTCCCGGGTGAACAGGATCAGTGCTATCGCCGTGAGCAGCAGCACCGCCAGGGCATGAAGGTTGGGGGGAGGGGGAAAAGTCATTTTTACTTGTCCAGCTCTTTTCTAACGGCGATGCCGATTTTTTCCAAGGTATACGGCTTTTTGACATATAGACCGGCGCCCAACAGCTGGGCTTTCTTAACACGCTCTGTCTCTGAGAATCCGCTGGCAATAATCGCCTTCTGCCCAGGATAGAGTTTAAGAATCCGCTCATAGGTCTCAAGACCATCAATCCCGGGTCGCATAACCATGTCCAATACCAACAGATCGACAGCAGCCTCTTTAAGTTGATCCACGGCTTCTTCACCGCTTGAAACAGCGGTGACTCTATACCCCAATTTGCTTAGGATATGGCACGCAATTTCTCTCTGTTCTTCCACGTCGTCCACCACCAGGACGGACTCCCCGCGGCCTAAATATTCTTCAATCGGTATCTGACCCCTTTCCTTGATCAGGTTCTCCCGGGTAGCAGGAAAATAGAGCCTGAGCGTGGTTCCTTTTCCTTCCGTGCTCTCTACATCTATATATCCTTTATGGTCCCTTACCGTACCCCACACCACCGCCATGCCCAAACCGGTCCCGCTTCTGCCCATGACTTTCTTGGTATAAAAAGGCTCGAATATCCTCTGAATATCATTGGCTGAAATACCTATTCCCGTATCACGGACGGAAAGAACCACATATTCCCCCTCAGCAACTTCTTCATACCCTCTGATAGTGGCATCGACATAGTGGTTTTTCGTGGTTATCAAGGCTCTCCCCCCATGGGGCATGGACTCGACTGCATTGGATACCAGATTCATCAGGGCCTTGGACAGGTGAACCTCGGAACCCCTGATATTCAGGAGATCACTTCCCAAATCGATCTCCACCAGGGCTTTCGGATGCAATGATAACAACTTCTCATGCTCAGGACTCTTTACGTATTCCGAAACAATATCATTCAGATCGACGACGTTGTGGTTAGACACGCCCCGCCGTGCGAGGGTCAACAGATCCTGTACGATAGCGGCCGCTTTTTCACCGGACTTCTGAATCGTCAAAATAGGTTTCCTTAAGGGGCTGTCTTCTCCAATATCCATAAGCAACAGTTCCGGGTAACTGACAATGCCGGACAGTATATTGTTCAGGTCGTGGGCTACGCCGCCTGCAAGTGTGCCTATAGCCTCCATCTTTTCAGCCCTTTGAAGTTGTGCCTCAAGAATTTTTTGTTCTTCTTCCGAACGCTTACGGTCTGAGATGTCTCTGTCTACGCCTCGATAGCCGGTTAACTTGCGCTGTTGATCAAATATCGGTACCCCATTGGTCAGGAGACACACCCACTTTCCATCTTTGGTCAGGGTCCAGCTTTCCAGATCAACAATGGGTTTTTTTTCAATAAAAAATTGCCTGAAGAGTATTCTATTCATCTTTGCCTCCTCTTCCGGCATGAGGTCGAGCGGCGATTTTCCGATAAGGTCTTCAGGCTTATACCCGAGAATTCGTTCCACCGTTTCAGATGCAAACACGTATCTTCCCTGACTGTCGGTTTCCCAAATCCAATCGGCCATGCTAAAGGAGATATCCCGAAAGCGCTCTTCGCTCTTTCTGAGCGTCTCCTGTACTTGCTTACGCTCTTCAATCTCCTTTTCAAGTTCGGTGGTCCGCTGAATCACCCGGTGTTCCAGATTTTCATTTTGCTGTTGAAGCTCTTGCGTCAGGTTTTCGTTTTCGTCGAAGATCTTTTCAACAGCGGAAAACCAAGGTTTCCAGGCCTGCGGCATTTTGGGGTCCTTTGGTATTTCATTTCTTTGACTCCTGTTCATGATGTAGTTGACGAAGTTCTTTGACGGCAAAATGAATTGGAGATGTGTAATCACAAACATCATGACCACCAGGATCAATAACACGGCCAGGATGATGACAGGCCAGATACCGATCAATTCAACAAATGAACTCCATATGGAGTGCGCAGGCTCAACATATACGACCTGCCAGGGGGCCTGGTGCAGATGGGACCGCAAAATGTTAAACGAGCCTATGGCGCTGATTTGTTTGTCCGGGATCTGGTTGAAGCGATCGATTGAATTGCGGAACTCCTTCGGGAGTGCTTCAACCAAAGTTCTCGTCCTTTTGTCTTTGGAGGTAATCAGCGTGGGATGGGCCAGCAGTTGATCCCGGTCGTTTACCAGGAACATGACGCCTTGTTTCGGTCTGAATCTACGCAAAACCGCGTTGAGGAAATCCACGGTCAAATCGATAGCCACGGTCCCAACAAAACGATCGGAATCGTATACGGGAGCTGCACAGGTCGTCATCAACCCCTTTCCATACTCATCTACGTAAACCTTTGTCCAGAACCTTTGCCGGTCCGGATTATTTTGTGGGAGCCCAAGGGTGT
>JBBSAR010000079.1:0-12374 GCA_038252125.1 Desulfatiglandales bacterium | reverse complement strand
GCCCTTCTATGCCGGTACGGAAAAATGGATGGATAATAAATTGAGTTTTCAGAGAGGGGCACGAGGTCAGGACCTAATCAGGGATCATTTTGGCGTCACCTTGAAAGGCCTGGTGCGTATTGATTTGACGCGGAAGACAAAAGTGGTAATTTGACATGGGCAATTCTCATTTTGATTCTTCTCCAATGTTATCCGGAGTTTTTTTTGCAGTGCCCCTGTTCTTTTTCCACTCAAGATAGTCTCCATGGGTGAAGAACCGCGCCAACGTGGGAGGCTGCATGTCGACAGGTCCTTCCCCCCTGCAAGTTCGGCATCGGGTTTCACTGCAGAGCTGGCACTGATGGCAATCGGGACATTTTTTTTTGCGGGGCGGTTTTCTGTCCATTATTTTTCTAAAATGTAATTACTTCATAACCGTTTTCCATGTATCGGGCCATGCTGGGATGTCCTGACATGTCGTGTGGGTTTTCAAATACGCAGTACGCGTCCGGCGGGATCATGGAAAGATTGTTTCGCGAATGGATTTTTGTCCGGGCATTGCTGCCTGCCGCGGGGGCGGAAGCCCCGCGGCGTGGCAGACAATATGTTCAAGCGCCGAAACCTTACTTTGCGGGCAATGCTTCAGCGACCTTTTTGGCAAGTTCGCGGCAGGCATTCAGTGCATTTTCATCCGGCACATACTGGATTCGAACACCCGGGTCCACCACATTGAATTTCATCTGTTCCAGTTCTTCGCTCAGAACTTTCACGGCCTCACCGCTCCATCCGTAAGATCCGAACGCGGCGCCCACCTTGTTCAACGGCTTCAATCCTTTCATGTACGTCATGAAATCGCCGATAGTGGGAAAAATCCCGTTATTCATGGTTGGAGATCCAACAATGACGGCTCCCGCATCCATGATTTCCGTGATAATATCGCTTCGATGATTGCGCCTCAGGGCAAGCGGTTTTGCATATACCCCGTTTTGTTCAAGCTCTTCCACGATAGCGTATGCCATGGCTTCCGTACTGTGCCACATGGTGTCATATACGACCACGGCCTTTCGCCTGGGTTTCTGCTCACTCCACTCCACGTAGGCCTTGATGATTTTTGAAGGATCCTTTCGCCAGATGACGCCGTGATCCGGGCATATGATGTCAATGGCCAGACCCATATCGGTCACCTTTTGCACCAGTTTCAAAACCAAAGGTGCATAGGGGAGAAGGATATTGCCAAAATACTTCATGGCGTGGGGCAGGATATCGTCCCCGATCTCATCATCGAACTTCTCCGGCCCGGCGTAATGCTGGCCGAAGGCATCACTGGAAAAAAGAAGATTCTGCTCCTTTACGTAGGAGAACATGCTGTCCGGCCAATGGAGCATCCTGGTTTCCATAAAGGTCAGGCTGTTTTTGCCAAGACGCAATTCTCCCCCGTTTTCTACGGGCATATAATTCCATTTCCGCGGAAAATGCGCGGACAGGGCCTTATGTCCCATCTTGGAGCAGTAGAGAGGTTTGTCCTCTCCGATCCTGTGCATGACCCTTGCCAACCCCCCGGAATGGTCCATTTCCGTGTGGTTGCTTACCACGTAATCTATCTTTTTGGGATCTACAATTTGAGAAATGTTGCCGATGAGTTCATCCGCAAATTCCTTTTTCACGGCATCGATCAAGGTAATTTTATCATCTACCACAAGGAACGAATTATAGGTAGTCCCCTTGTATGTGGAATAGCCGTGAAAGTCTCTGATGTTCCAGTCGACAACACCAACCGAGTAAATCCCATCGGCAATCTCGATGGGTTTCATCTATTACTCCTTTCCAAACATATCTTTGGCCGCCCCGCATACAGGGCAAGTCCAGTCGTCCGGGATATCATCAAAGGCCGTACCGGGAGCAACCCCGTTGTCAGGGTCTCCGTCTGCCGGATCATAAACATAGCCGCATACTGAACATACATACTTATCCATGCTGTTTCCCTCCATAGTGTTAACAATGATAATATGTCATAAACCCCGGCCATTCCGAGGTCAGGTGCTTACAAAGCATAATCGAAGATTTCCTAACGGCAAACCATAAAAACAGGGTTTACCCTTTTTTGTCAATAAGGTGTTTCACCCGTTTTTCTATTTCGTCCCTTATTTCCCGCATAAAGGATTCAGATTTCCCCGCGGGATCCTCCAGATTCCACTCTTCTATGGGAACTCCGGGGAAAATCGGGCAACTATCCCCGCAACCCATGGAAACGATCAGATCCGGTTTTCCCGAAAAAGAAAGGGATTCTAAAGATTTCGGTTTCAGGTAGGCCATATCGATCTTTTTCTCATGCATGGCTTCTACCATGACGGGATTGATCTCCTCCGCGGGTTTACTTCCCGCACTCAGGCCCTCTACACGATCTCCCGCGTAACTCCTTGCAAAAGCGGCGGCCATCTGGCTCCGGCATGCGTTTTCCCCGCAAAGAAAGAGAATTTTCCTTCTTTTCAGGAAAGGATCAGCAAGGCTTTGCGCCATCTCTTTTGCATCATTTAAAGCAGTTGGATGGGCTTTTATATCTCCTGACGATTCGATCTGCCTATAGGTGAGTTCACCCACGAAATCAGCGCCAACTGCGTCAAAAAAGTATTTGGCGGTCAGAGAGACGCCTTCAAAAAGATTTTTCCCTTTTGTAGCGCCGATAGCGAGTAGGACCCCTTTACGCCATTGTCTTCCGGGATCGGAAAGCCCGAGGGCATATTTCCTTGACCAGAGGGCTTGGGATCGATCAATAAGCGCCTTAAGTTGGGCCGTTGCGCCATAAAAGAATATGGGCGTGGCCAGGACGATGAGATCAGCCTCCCATAGAAGAGGATAGATCCCCTGCATATCGTCATCAATCGGACAGAACCCCTTTTTTTCGCAGGTCCCGCACTCTCTGCATGCCGGTATGTTTTTCTTTGCCGCATCAACGGTTTGGGTACGTGCGCCAAGTTTCCCTGCTTCCTCCAAAAAATGCGCGAGCAGGATACTTGTATTCCCATGCAGCCGTGGACTTCCCTGTAAACCAAGTATAAACATTCAGATGATCCTCTGTGCAGTCTATTAATGGACGCTCTCTATGACCCTTTTCCAGATAATCATAATTCCTTCCTGGCCGATGAACATCTGGGCCATCTCCCAGCCAAGGGCGCCCCGTTCATTGAGAACATCCTCCAAGGCCTTTGTCTGATCCGCGGGAAGGTCGTGGTAGCTGCACTCTCCCGCGTCTGTACAAAAATAGATGAGCTGACTGAACTCCTGAGCCGGATGTTTGGTGATTTCATATTCAAATTGCATGGCGTCTAATCCTCGGGTTCTTTAATGGAGCCTTTCTGTTTCATCCAGAATCAGTCAGAAAAAGCTCCGGTCGAACAGACTCGGTCTTCAGACCCCTGCATCCAGCTTGCACTGTGTGAAGTCAATTTCCTTCCCGCATGCCAAGCAGGTGTGGGCCTTATCGAATTCATCTGAGAAGATCTCAATCTTCTCGTTGCAGTTGGGACATTCGCAGGTAAAAGCTTTCAGGTTCTTAAACTGTTCCCATCCGGGGCAGTGCTGTGGCGTTGTCATGGTTTTTCTCCTTAATTTGTTTGTTTCCCGTGCCGCAAAAATCTCCTGATTCCATTATGTCGGCGCAGTTCTTTGCCGCACGGGAAGTTGGTTGTTTTTGACGGGGATCCACGGGAAGGTTCTTCATGTCTTCCCGGTATCTCACTACCCTTTCAGTCTTTTGGCAATTTCCCGTCCATAATCCTGAGCCATTTGGGAGCCGCCTCCAAGGTTGGCGGATTTCAGGCGAAGAGGCCCTCCGACCATGTCCATTTTGAAAATATTTTTCATGGTATCAAAAATTCGCACCGGGGCTTCACCGCTCCACCCGAATGCACCAAATGAAGCGCCTACCTTGCCTTCAAGCCCCGCCTTTTCGGCTAAGAATAGTATTGCCTTCATTCCCTGGATCATTTCGCCGTGATAGGTAGCCGAGCCGAAAACGTACCCGTCATATCCCTCCAGGTCGCTTTCCTTTTTGATTCCGGATCCGTTCTTCACTTCCGCTTCAAGACCTTCAAAACGGATTCCCTCTCCAATCAGGTCGGCGATATGTTTTGTTTCGCCTGTCCTGGTGGAATATACGATCAGTACTTTCTTCATCCTTGACCTCCATGCCTATTCAGCCTCTTCGGTTTCGACATGTCCTTTATGTTTCGTCCCGCAGAGCGGGCAAAGGATATCGATCTCCTTTTCATCTCCGATGAATTTTTCCCTCATGGCTTTCGGGCTCACTTCGCTTATACTTCCGCATGCACATGCCGGGCATTCCGCCCTCACTTTGTATTTTTTTTCAGACATCTTGTATCCTCCAGTTTTCAGGGGAACCTTATTTCAGCCTGGAATCCTGACCGGTCTGACCACAATCCGGTATATAGCAGGCAACATCGAGAAACTCGCACTTTTCTTTACAGGAGGGACATTCTTCAGGTGGTGTATCCGCCTGAAGAGTGTATCCACACTCTTTACATTTCCATTCTCCCATTGCTCATTCTCCTTTCAAGTCTCATCAGCTTTTCCACTGTCCGTGAATTGTACAATATTCTCTTGCCGTTACACTATCCGCTGCAATATTGAAAGTGGCCTCAGGCGCATCTCCGGGTTTCAGGAACTGAATATAGTCCTTCCCGTCGGCGATCACTTCGATCCATTCGATGAAGTGTTTCTCCTCCATGGGATGGGCAACGCTGCCTACTTTCACCTTAAAACCGCCGGCTATTTTTTCTACGACAGGCACGTGTTTCTCTTTGGCGGCATCAACGGTATTTTCTTTCTGAAGAATCATGGGGCTTCCGCAACATACCAGTTCTCCGCCGGCGCCGTGCAATACTTCAATGATGTTGCCGCACACATCACATTTATAGACTTCCAGTCTCTCTGCCATGATATGCTCCTCTTGATCTTACTATATAAGGTTCGTAATTTGGAGTCGTTAACCTCGGTCAATAATTCTCACCCAGCACTTCATAATAGTCCTGTGGATGAGCACAGGCCGGACACATATTCGGCGCTTCTTTCCCGGTATGGAGGTACCCGCAATTTCTGCATCTCCAAACCACTTCCGTGTCCTTCTTGAAAACCTTGCCTGCTGCTATGTTTGCCGCCAGGTCGTTGTATCTCTTCTCATGTTGTTTTTCCGCTACGGCAATGGATTCAAATACAGAGGCTATCACATCGAAACCTTCCTCTCTCGCGATGGTCGCAAAGCCGGGATACATCTCCGTCTGTTCATAATGCTCTCCGGCCGCCGCTGCCTTGAGGTTTTCCAGGGTAGATCCAATAACGCCGGCCGGAAACGCGGCGGCAATACCCACATCGCCTCCCTCCAGGAATTTAAAAAGCCGCTCGGCGTGCTCTTTTTCCTGATTCGACGTTTCCATAAAAATGTCGGACATTTGTACGAATCCTTCCTTTTTCGCCTGGCTTGCGAAATAGGTATATCGATTTCTTGCCTGTGATTCCCCCGCAAACGCGGTTAACAAGTTGATCTCGGTCCGGCTGCCTTTTAACTTCATAAACAATTCCTCCTGAACTGTAAAGTGTTGTATGGTCTTACTGGAATTCGCTATCCTTCATTTCAGAGGGATGGAAAAACTCTTTTCCCTGAAATGTATCTTAGCCGTCTGGCAGGAAGGGCATGTCAATTGATCAGGCAGTTTCTCAAACGCTGTCCCGGGTTTCCAGCCCTTGCTTTCATCCCCCTTGTCAGGGTCATAAGAGTAACCGCAAGGGCATTGGTACAAGTGTACTTTTTTCCATTTATTCGCGGTCATCCTTCTCTCCTTGCAATGATTCTTTTCGATCCCTTTTAAATCTTAGGGTTAACAGTCAACAACGAATTGCATATTTTGGGTTGACTACCAACTGTCGCAACGGAACCTGGTCACCCTAACCGCTTAAAGGCCTTCTTGCTGGCTCCGCAAACGGGACATTTCCAGTCGTCCGGAAGATCCTCGAAAGCGGTCCCTTTGGGGATTTTTCCTTTGCGATCTCCTTTATCAGGATTGTAGATATAACCGCAACTGGTAGTCTGACATTGCCACATCTCTTCTGGTTGGGCCATGGTTCCCTCCATAAGGATTTGCTTCCCTTTTTATGGATAGATCGTTATTCACTGACGGAATAGTAACACCTTTTTGGAGAAAAGATTTTCCCTATATTCTTGAGGTTGCTGATTGCTTTGGAAACATCTTTACTTTCCACGCCAAGTGCCTTTGCGATATCCCCCGGCCTGACAGGCTTTCCGGCTTCTTTCATTGCACCCAATATCTTTTCTTCCATTATCTTTCCCTCCTCCTAATATAATAAAAGTATCTCAAACATTTTCAATCAAAAACCGGTCACTTTCTTGCCGATTTCTAATCCTCCCACCAGCCTTTTTGAATGTGAGCCGTTTTTTCGGATTCCGCCAGCCTCTTAATTTTAAAGGCTGCATCCCTGAGGACTCCATAGAGTATTCCACAGCCTGAATCTTCCCGAACGGCGTCTCCCTCATCAGCAAGCTCCAGCATTTCCTCTACAAGGCCAAGAGTCGTCTTAATACTTTTATCGCATGGCCTCATTCCCGAAATCCTCCCAAAACAAAATTAAATTTTCATCGCCTGTTCATTCATCTGCAAAAATGTTTCGATTATACATACTCCATATCCAAATTCTGTGCCAAATCATCAGAACAGCATGCATATGAAGGAATACATACTTAAATCAATTAGTTATTGTTTATCGTTCGGGACGTTCCGAACTGTTTTTATGGAGGAAAAGGAGGGAACCGCTCCATGTTGTATCGTATCAACCATGAGACATAATGGTCTCATGAGACGTTGGACCCAACCAGCAACTCTCATTTTTCTCAGTGGGATCTGATTGAGACAATGACTTCTGGATTCTCACGCGAGAGCGTGGAGCCAGGGAAGACGAACTTGTTTGGGCTGAAGCTTCCCTCCGAGATTATTTCCCCAAATTCACGATCGTTCTTCCTTTTAATTGTCCCTTCAGGATCATAGGTATTTTCTCACCCAGCGCCTCCAGCGATATTTCAGTGCAGATCTCGTCAAGCCCGTCGAATTTCCATTCATCAGCCAGTTTTTTCCATACCTCTTCTCTTATGGGCATGGGGCAGCTCTGAGAATTGACCCCGACAAGGGTTACCCCTCGTAATATGAACGGAAATACCGTGATGGGAAGGTCGGGCGAAGCGGCATTTCCGCAGCAGGTGACTACGCCCAACGGCATTGTGGACTTGATGGCCGTTGCCAGGTATTCCCCTCCAACGGTATCGATGGCGCCTGCCCAGACCGGGTGCAGGAGCGGATGATCGCTATCCTTCAAGAATGTTGCTCTCTCAAGAATCTCCTTGACCCCCAGTTTACGCAGAAAAGTCTCCGAGTCGGCTTTTCCCGAAATGGCTGTCACGGAGTATCCCAACTTGGAAAGAATGGCCGCGGCAATGCTTCCGACGCCTCCGGTAGCTCCCGTGACCACTACCGGCCCCTGTTCCGGCTTGACGGAGGCCGTCAATTTGCGCACGGATAGGCCTGCCGTAAAACCTGCAGTGCCGAATATCATACTCTCCTTGAGTGTCAGATTGGGGGGCAGTTTGACTATCCAGTCCGCGGAAACACGAATGAGCTGGCCGAATCCACCGGGCGTATTCATGCCCAGATCATAACTGGTGCAAATGACGGGCTCGCCTGACTTGAACCGGTCGACGGAACTCTCTTCTATGAACCCCGCTGCGTCAATACCTGGTGTGTGTGGGTATGTCTTTGTGACGCCCCTGTTTCCCGTCGCCGAGAGAGCATCCTTATAGTTCAAGGACGAGTAATTTACGCGTATGGTTACATCTCCTTTCGGTAGGTCCGCGATATTTCTTTTTTTTACATGACCGGTAAATTTTCTTTCATCGGTTTCTTCTACCACAAAGGCATTAAATATCCTGTTTTCCATGGCGAATCCTCCTGAAATAAAGGCACTGTTTCCATTTCGGGTTTGGCAGAGATATCTGACTCTGAAGATGAACTCTTCAGGATTTCCTGCTTTTCCATTTCGGGTTTGGCAAGGTGGCACGGACCCTGTGATCATGGGACAGGAAAATCCAAGTTTCATGGTAACACAAACTTACCTTGAATCGAAAGGAGATTGGGAATCATCCCATATATAAATGTGATATCAATCAGTTAATATTATTGTATGGGGCTTTTTGGCGATATCTTTTTTCTTGACACACATTTCCATTCACACTATAGCCTCTTATTTAAGGCTATTTGGGATGTTTTGTTGAAGAAGAAAAATGAATGAGGGCTGTGCATGATTGCCGCGGGATTAAAACTGACCTTATTAGGCATGGGCGCGGTGGGCGTCTTTCTCATTATATTGATTCTGCTTGTTCAACTGTCTTACAAGCTTCTCGGTTCGTTGAGTGCCAATGAGCTGATCGAGATTGAGAGCGCCGGACAAAAAAGGCTCAAGAAAGCTGCCATGAAGGGAGAAAGCAAGGTCATGGCAGCCGTCATCACCGCTGCCATCGCGGCCCACCGTGCCCGTACGCTTCGGAAGTGAATCGCTACTGGATTAGGACTGATCAACTGAGAAAGAACGGAGAGGTATTCTCTTATTATGAAAAAGATACGTTTTATGGATACGTCCCTGCGTGACGGGTTTCAGTCGGTCTTCGGCGCCCGCGCACTGACAGATGATTTCATACCTGCCGTGGCAGCCGCCGTGGATGCGGGAATCGACTATCTGGAGGCAGGCGGTGGCGCCCGTTTTCAAAGTCTTTTCATGTATTGTGGTGAATCCGCATTTGACATGATGGATCGATTCCGTGAGGCGGCGGGCAGCAAAGCAAGCCTCCAGACGCTGGCCCGGGGAATAAACGTGGTGGCTCTTTCCGCGCAACCGAAAGACATGATCGATCTGCATGCCCGGTTGTTCAAGAAACACGGTATGACCCATATCCGGAATTTCGACGCCTTGAATGATGTCCGCAACCTTACCTATTCAGGAACCTGTATCAAGAACGCCGGGCTCCATCACCAGGTGGTGGTGTCCATGATGGAACTGCCGCCGGGTTGCCGTGGAGCCCATGACGTGGATTTCTACATAAAGACCCTCCGGGAGATCCTTGATTCGGGATTGCCCTACGATTCCATTTGCTTCAAAGACGCCTCCGGCACGTCTAACCCGAGAAAGGTATATGAGACGATAAAGGCCGCGCGTAAATTGCTGGGCGATGACGAAGTGATATGGATGCACAGCCACGAAACGGCGGGTGTGGGATTGCTGCAGTACCAAGCGGCTATAGAGGCCGGATGCGACGGGGTCGATCTTGCGCGTCCGCCACTGTCCGGAGGGACCTGCCAGACTGATATCCTCTCCATGTGGCACGCACTCAAAGGAACGGAATATACCCTGGATATTGATGTCTCCAAGGTCATGGAGGCCAACCGGGTGCTCGAAGAGTGCCTCAAGGATTATTTTTTCCCCGCGGAAGCGCGCCAGGTCTCTTCCGAGGTCATCCTGTCTCCCATGCCGGGAGGGGCGTTGACGGCAAACACCATGATGATGCGGGATACGGGAACGCTTCAGCTCTATCCCAAGGTGATTCAAGCCATGTCCGAATGCGTGGCCAGGGGCGGTTTTGGCACGTCGGTTACGCCTGTGTCCCAGTTTTATTTTCAGCAGGCCTATGCCAATGTGACACAAGGGCCATGGAAAACTATTACGGAAGGTTACGGCAATATGGTGCTGGGATATTTTGGTCGTACCCCCGTGGAACCTGATCCTGAGATCGTCCGTCTTGCCGAAAAACAGCTTGGAAAACCGGTTTTCAAGGGGGATCCCCTGGATGTCATCGAGCCCGGGATACCCAAGGCCAAGGCGATTCTCGAAAAAGAAGGATTGCCGGTTACGGATGAAAACATTTTCATCATAGGCGCCTTGGCGACGCCAAAAGGCAATAAAGGTCTCGATTTTCTAAAGGGAAAGATGACCATCAATGTTCGGAAGGTCAGCGAAAAGCGCGAAGGAGAGGCGGGGGTCGACGAGCCGACGCACCCGGGCGCGGAGAGAAAGACGGGACCTGCCGATTACAAGGTGACCGTGGAAGGCAAGGTATTTCATGTCACGGTGGAGGAATCAACCGGTGAGGTGAAGACCATCGAACCGGCTTCCGGCGAGACCGCGAAACCGGAGTCGAGGATTGAAGTAAGGGCCAAATTGCAGGGCATTGTATCCCAGATATTTTTCGCTCCAGGAGATTGGGTGGAGAAGGGGGATACGTTGATGATTCTCGAAGCTATGAAAATGGAGACACCCGTGGTGGCGCCCAGCGATGGCACGGTGGTCAGTCTTAAGGTTGAAAAAGACCAGATAGTAAAAACCGGGCAGCTGGTGGCAATCCTGTCTTAGGCGGGAGTATAGAAGATGCGAATCAAACTTCTGGTATTGTGTTTCCTGCTCCTGTCGGCGCTACTTCTTGCCGCACCGGCTCAGGCCGGGACTCCAACGTCCACGCAGGTAACCCTGGCTCCTCTGGGAGAAATGATCTCGCAATTTCTTCAATCCACCGGGATTTACGCCTATGTTTTCCCTGCCACCGGAAAATGGACGGACGGGCTGGGTCGCATCCTCATGGTGGGTCTGGGACTTCTTTTGTTATTCCTTGCCATCAAGAAAGAGTTCGAACCGCTGATCCTTGTACCCCTGGGGTTTGGATGTATCCTTGCGAACATTCCAATGGCCGGACTCAATGAACCCGGGGGCATGCTTTATTACATTTACGAGGTCGGTATAAAAACCGGTGTACTTCCCTTGCTGGTCTTTATGGGTGTTGGCGCCATGACTGATTTTGGGCCCATGATCGCCAATCCGAAGACCGCCCTTCTGGGGGGGGCCGCCCAGTTCGGGATTTTCAGCACACTCATAGGCGCTTTGCTGTTGTCGGACTGGGTGCCGGGAATAAACTTCAATCTCTTGGACGCGGCGTCCATTGGAATCATAGGCGGGGCTGACGGTCCTACGGCGATTTTTCTCACGAGCCGACTTTCACCGCACCTCCTGGGTCCAGTTGCCATTGCGGCATATTCCTATATGGCGCTTGTTCCCATCATACAGCCACCTATCATGCGGTTGTTGACCAGCTTGGAAGAGCGAAAGATCCGTATGGACCAACTGAGATACGTCGGAAAGGCGGAAAAGATCGTATATCCCTTGCTGGTTCTCGGATTGTGTCTTCTGTTTCTTCCTTCTGCTGCGCCTCTTATCGGATTTTTCATGTTCGGCAACCTGATGAGGGAGTGCGGCGTCGTGGAACGTCTCTCAAAGACGACTCAAAACGCCTTGATAAACATTGTCACCATTCTGTTGGGCCTTGGAGTCGGATCGAGGTTGACATCGGAGACTTTTCTGAATCTTGGAACGCTGGGCATCCTGCTTCTGGGGGCCATCGCGTTCAGCATCGGGACGGCATCAGGGGTTTTGATGGCCAAGATTATGAACCTGTTTTTGCGAACCAAAATCAATCCGCTTATCGGTTCAGCCGGGGTATCCGCCGTGCCAATGGCGGCGCGTGTGAGCCAGAAACTGGGAACTGAAGCGGATTCCGAGAATATGCTGCTGATGTACGCCATGGGTCCCAACGTGTCCGGGGTGATTGGGTCGGCTTGTGCCGCCGGGGTTTTGTTGACCCTGAAAAATTTTATCTCATGAAACAAATCCTCCGTCCGAAAGGGTATCCATTTGCACTGAATTGCACAGACTGAAGGAGAAAACGGATGACCATACGTGTTCTGATGACCCGACGATTTGCCGCGCTGCATGGGGGGCACGGAGCAGAACTGCTGCCGCACCTTTCTTCCATGCTGGCAGAGATAAGGACAATGGCCTTTCAGCAACCCGGTTACATTTCCGGTGAAACCATGAGAAATATTGACGATCCCAACGAATATCTGGTGATCAGCACCTGGAAGACTCTTGAAGATTGGAACAGGTGGTTCGCGGATAAGAGAAGAGAGGAGCTTGAAGGAAAAATCGATGTCCTCCTGGGCTCTCACACGATATACAAGGTCTACACGTATGATTAGGAGACTTTAAAGGTCGTTTAGAAGGGGTAGTCACGGTCGTTAGTAAGGCTGCAATGCTCCTAAATGTATCCTATTCAAATTCCCTGGCAGCGAAATACAGGTGCAGGAAGCCATTCCGTCACGAGGTCTTTTTTGCTGCCGCATCTGATTCCTATGGCAGCACCGGCCCTTCTATGCTGGTACGGACAAGTGGCTGGATGACAAGAGTTTCTTTGTACCAGCATAGAAGGACCTCTCGACGGT
>JBBSAR010000078.1:0-12602 GCA_038252125.1 Desulfatiglandales bacterium | reverse complement strand
TGATCCGAATGTTGGACCAGGTGGAACAGACCCCGGCCAGGGCGATAGTCTTTACCGGAGCGGGGGATGCCTATTTCATAGGAGGCGCCGACGGGATCGAAATGATGCAGTGTGATGCGGAAGGGGCCAGGACATTCAGCACCCGTATTCAGGATCTGTTCCTTCGAATGGAGGCCAGCCCCCTCATCCTGGTGGCCGCCATCAACGGTCTTTGTTTCGGCGGAGGGTATGAATTCTCCATGGCGTGCGATCTGCGCGTGGCGAGTGAAAATGCGCGGATCGGTCTGCCGGAAGTCAAGGTGGGCCTCATTCCCGGCGGGGGGGGCACCCAGCGTCTTCCCGGGCTGGTGGGTTTCGGCCGGGCCATGGAGATGATCCTAAGCGGCAGGCTCTATAAAGGCACGGAGGCCGCCCAAATGGGTTTGGTTCACCTGGCGGTCAAACCGGAAGGGCTTGCAGTCGGCGCGGAAGATCTTCTAAAGCCAGTGCTGCGACAACCTCGCTACGCCCTTTCCCTGGCTAAACGGGCTGTCTTGGCCTCACGATCGGGATCCCTGGAGCAGGGATTACAGGAAGAAAGCGAACAGTTCAGCCGCTGCTTTGAACACCGGTTTTTCCCCGATCTCATGGCGCAACAGCTCAGGGAGGGGACCCTTGAAACCACGGCGGATATCGCTGAATTATTAAAAGGAGACAGGAAATGAAGGTGCTTGGCATCGCGGGGAGTCTGAGGCCCAAGAGCAACACGCTTGCATATGTGGAGAAGGCCCTTGGAGTCTTTCAGGATGCGGGACTTGAAACTACATTGATCTCCCTCAGGGAAAAAGAGATTAAACCGTGCAACGGATGTTACGACTGCGTCAAAAAGGGGTTCTGCACCATCAAAGGGGATGATTTCAACGAAATCCTGGCGGAAATGAAGCAGGCTCAAGGCCTGATCCTGGGCTCGCCGGTTTATCTCAGCTCCGTAGTTCCCCAGATGATGGCCCTCCTTGCCCGGGCTACTTTTGTGGCCTATTGGAACGACAAGTTTCTTTCGGGCAAAGTGGGTGGACCCATTACGGTGGCCAGGAGGGCCGGACACAATATGGCCTTTTCCCAGCTTCTCCTGTGGTTTTTCATTAACGGCATAACCGTACCGGGATCCACCTACTGGAAGGTGGGGGTTGCGGGCGCCGGAGGGGCGCGGGACGCGGAAAAGGATGAAGAGGGTCTGAACACGGTGGTGAATTTCGCCAACAACATGACCGGGCTCATGAAGAAGATTTTTTAACTGAGGGATAGAATATGATACCCGGAATCGGTTCCTGGCTAACAAAGCGAGCCATTCTCACCCCGGACAAGGAAGCCGTGGTGGACGGCGAAAAACGACTCACCTACCGGCAGCTCAACGGGCGCGTCAACCGCCTGGCAAATGCCCTTCAGGGGTTGGGCCTGAAAAGCGGCGATCGTCTGAGCATTTTATCCACCAACTGCGTGGAGTATGTGGAAACCATCATGGCCGCGGCCAAGCTGGGCGTCTTGCTGGTTCCCTTGAACTGGCGTCTTACGCCGGCTGAGCTAACTTTTATTCTGAAAGACAGCGGCGCCGAGACGCTCATCTTTCATCCCAATCCGCGGGATACCGCGGAATCTCTCAAGGTCCAGGCGGGACTCAAACGACTGATTGTCCTTGGAGACAAAGAGAAGGGAGAAGCCGAAGTCTATGAACGGCTCCTGGAGTCTGTAAGCGATGAAGAGCCGAACCCGGATAAAAGCCCCGACATGGATACTCCGCACATTATTATGTACACCGCCGGAACCACGGGGCAGCCCAAGGGGGCGGTCCTGACCCAGGGCACCGCTTTCTGGAACGTCGTGAATCTCACCGTGAGCATGGGCTTCACCTGCCAGGATCGCAACCTATCGGTACTCCCCATGTTTCATATCGGAGGGATAGGCCTTTTCACCCTGCCTATGCTGTACATGGGGGGTACGGTGGTCATCCAGCGCACCTTTGAGCCTGCCCAAACCCTGGAGCTTCTGGAATCCGAGGGAATCACCCTCTTCTTCGGGGTGGCCGCCGTCTTTCTGTTCCTCATTCAGCATCCCCGATTCAAAAAAGAAGCCTTTGAGCAGGTCCGGGTGGTCATGAGCGGGGGAGCGCCCCTGCCCGTGAGCCTGGTCCATCAATATCAGGAGGCGGGCATCGTACTCCAGCAGGGGTTTGGGATGAGTGAAGCCGCTCCCAGCATCGCCACGCTGGAAAAAGAGCTGGCCGTCAAAAAGGCCGGTTCTATCGGAAAAGCCCTCATGCACGTGGAAGCAAGGGTGGTAAATGACGAGATGGCGGACATGCCGGTGGACCAGGTGGGAGAACTTGTGATCCGGGGCCCCAACCTGATGCAGGGGTACTGGAATCGTCCCGAAGCCACAAAAGAAGCCTTTTCGGGAGGATGGTTCCACACCGGCGACCTGGCCCGGATGGACGGGGACGGCGACCTCTACATCGTGGAAAGAAAGAAAGATATGTTCATCTCCGGCGGCGAAAACGTCTATCCCGCCGAGGTGGAGAACGCCATCTACGAACTGCCCCGGGTCTCGGAAGTGGCCGTCATAGGCGTCAAGGACGAAAAGTGGGGAGAGGTGGGCCGGGCGATAGTGGTCCTCAAGGAAGGACAGGAGATGACACGGGAGAAAATCCTTGACCATCTGAAAGGAAGGCTGGCAAAATATAAGATTCCGAAGGACGTCGTGTTTACAGGCCCGTTGCCCCGCAACGCGGCGGGAAAGGTCTTAAAAAAGGTTTTACGTGAGGAAAATTCATAATCAATAACTTCGGAAAGGAGGATTGGGAGGGGTAGTAAGTACAAAATGCGTGCATGAATCAGCCGCCTCGGGATCGGACCGGGGATTGTTGAGAGGTAACGGACAACACAACCAATGAAAGAGAAAGGAGAAAAAAATGAACGCGAAAAAGTTTTTTTGTGTCTTTGTGTTGGCATTGGCAGCTTTGGCCTTTACGGCATTCCCGGTTATGGCGGAGAACCCCATCAAGATCGCCCAGGTAGTCGGTGTAACCGGGCCTCTGGAGGTGTACGCCAAGCAATCCATCACGGGGTTTCAGATGGGTCTTGAATACGCAACGCAAGGCAGCATGAAACTTCTGGACAGGCCTCTGGATATCATCATCAAGGATACCCAAGGCAAGCCCGATGTAGGCAAGCAGATGCTCACCGAGGCCTATAAGGACGACAAGGTGGAGCTGGCTGTAGGAGGTGTGTCGTCGGCCGTGGCGAAAGCCATGCTGCCGGTGGCCGAAGAATTCAAAAAGGTCTTCATCGTGGAGCCGGCCGTCGCAGACTCCATTACCGGAGAAGACTGGAACCGGTATATCTTCCGCACCGGGCGGAACTCCTCACAGGATGCCATCTCCAATGCGGTCGCCATCGCCAAACCGGGTGTTGTGATCGCTACCCTGGCACAGGATTACGCCTTTGGACGGGATGGCGTAAAAGCCTACAAGGAAGCAGCGGAGGCGAAAGGCGCCAAAGTAGTCCACGAGGAATATGCCCCCATCAACACCAACGACTTCACCGCCCCCGTACAGCGCATCATTCAGGCCATGAAGGATGTGAAAGGGGACAAATATATCTTCATCATCTGGGCCGGAAAGGGCAACCCGTTTAAAATCGCTCAGATGAAACTGGATGAAAAATACGGCATCAAAATCAGCACCGGCGGCAACATCCTGGCGGCTTTGGCCCTTTATAAACCTCTGGAAGGCATGAAGGGCGCCATCTACTACTACTATGAAATCCCGAAGAACGAGATGAACGACTGGTTTGTGAAGGAACATACCAAACGGTTTAACGCACCGCCCGACTTCTTCACCTGCGGCGGCTTTGCAGCAGCCATGGCCGTGGTCGAGGCCATCAAAAAGGCCGGCGGCACGGATACCGAAAAACTGATCGCCGCCATGGAAGGGATGCACTTCCAGACGCCCAAGGGCGAAATGGTTTTCCGGCCTGAGGATCACCAGGCTCTTCAGTCCATGTATGCTTTCAAAATCAAGGTGGATCCCAATGTAAAATGGGCCATCCCTGAACTGGTAGAGGAACTGACCTGGAAGGATATGGATATCCCCATCAGGAACAAGAAATAATCTGACCCAGGCCGGCGCAACCCCCATACCCGGGGCGCCGGCCTGAAATGTTGGGAAACATTGAAAGCCAATACCCAAAACGGTACGACAAAACTCTTAACCCGAGGGGGCCTGGAATGAATCAGTCGCCACTTATCGAAACCAGGGATTTATCCATTGTTTTCGGAGGAAATGTCGCCGTGAACAGGGTCAATCTCAAGGTGGAATCGTTCTGTCTCAAGTCACTCATAGGACCCAACGGGGCGGGAAAGACCACCTTATTCAATCTCATCAGTGGGCAGTATAAGCCTACCGAAGGGAAGGTACTGTTTAAAGGGGAGGACATCACCCGGTTGGGTCCTTCCCAGAGGACCAGACGTGGACTGGGTCGCTCATTCCAATTGACAAACATCTTTCACTCTCTGACCGTTCTCGAAAACGTGCGCCTGGCAATTCAGTCCAGGGCTCGCATCGGTCTCACGTTCTGGCGAAACTACCGCGCCTACGGCGAACTGGAAGATGAGGCATACCATCTATTGGAACAGGTATTCCTGAGTGACCGATGGGCTGAAGAAGCCAGTAGCCTGACCCATGGAGAGCAAAGGAAGCTGGAGATCGCAATCCTTCTTGGTTTGGACCCGGAAGTCCTTCTCCTGGATGAACCCACCGCCGGCATGAGCCTGGAGGAGGTTCCCGCGATTCTTGAAATCATTCAGAAAATCAAGGCCGGCCGGAACCGGACCATTCTATTGGTGGAGCATAAGTTCGATATGATCATGAAGGTTTCCGACTCCATTGCGGTTCTCAAGGATGGTTCCCTCATATGCGATGGTTCCCCGCAGGAGGTTTCCCGGAATCAGGAGGTGCAGGAGGCCTATCTGGGCGGAGGACAAAAACATGTCTGAACCCATTCTTATTCTCAAGGACGTCCACACCTATATTGGAAGGCATCATATCCTGCAAGGGGTATCCCTCCACATCCGTCCGGGAAGAGCCACAGTGTTGGTGGGACGAAACGGCGCGGGCAAATCCACCACTCTGCGTACCATCATGGGTCTAACCCCCGCCTCATCCGGGAGCATCCGGCTGGAAGGGCAGGCGGTTGAAAACCTCAAACCTTATGAGATTGCCAAGATGGGTCTCGGATTTGTTCCAGAAGACAATGCGGTACTCTACACCCTCACCGTAGAAGAGAATTTGCGCCTGGCCATGTTCAAGGAGAAAGAGGAAGGTTTGAAGCGACTGGAAATCATCTTTGACCTTTTCCCCGATCTCAAGCGGTTTCTCCATTCCAAGGCCGGGGTCTTATCTGGAGGCCAGAAACAGATGTTAGCCATTGCCTTGGCCCTGGTACTGGATCACAAGATCGTGCTCATCGATGAACCCTCAAAGGGTCTGGCACCGGTGGTGGTAGAAAATCTGGGTGCATCACTCAATCAGATCAAGGCAACCACCACGGTGGTATTGGTAGAACAGAACTTCTATCTGGCCAGCCAGGTGGGGCAGGACTACTTTATCCTGGATGACGGACGGGTAGCACACCAAGGGCTCATGAATGACCTTGTAGAAAATCACGAATTGAAGCAGAAATACCTGGGTATAGCCTGACGGAGGGACACGATGGCGGTTGAACTGGCGCCGGCAAGTCCGGCGAATCGGATAAGCTTTGACATCCGCAAATGGGGAACGTGGACAGTTACTGTGGGAATCTGGATCATCCCCCTTTTCTGGATCGACTTTACAACCTACATGACTTTGACCATCGCCGGACTCACCATGGGGGCGCTTCTCTTCCTGACAGCCTCGGGTCTGACCCTCATCTTCGGCCTTATGGATGTCTTAAACCTGGCCCATGGCGCTTTTTTCGCCTGGGGGGCCTATGCCGGCTTCTCCCTTCTCAACTATCTGAACACCAAGGGATGGGTAGAAATGGCCTCTCTCGGCAAGAGCACCGGAAGTTTGTTGCTCGTTCTGATGACAGCCCTGGCGGTGGGTGCCTTGCTGGGAATCATCATCGAGAAGATCATCATCCGAAAGACCTACGGTAATCATCTCAAACAGATTTTGATCACCATGGGGGCCGCCCTGGTTATGACCGAAATCATCAAGATATTATGGGGACCCAACGATGAAGTAATCCTGATGCCCGGTGCTTTTCAAGACTCTTGGGACCTGTTTGACATCGTCGTAAACAAATTCAGGGGCGTGGCCATCGTAGTAGGAACGGCCGTATTTCTGACCATTCAACTGTTCCTCCAGAAAACCAAACTGGGCATCATCGTAAGGGCCGGCGTAGAAAACCGGGAAATCGTTCAGATCATGGGGTACAATATCCAGCGGATTTTTACCGGTGTGTTCGCCGCCGGGGCCGCCCTGGCCGCCATGGGTGGCGTGATGTTTGCCATTTTCAAAGAACAGATATATCCGGGCATGGGGGACGAAACCCTGATCTTCGCCCTGATCGTAGTCATTATAGGAGGCATGGGTTCCGTAAGCGGCAGTTTTATAGGAGCGCTGATGGTGGGTTTAGCCTTCAACTATGTGGCCTTTCTGATCCCGAAGCTTGCTTTAGGTGTCAATATTATGATTATGGCGATCATATTGCTCATTCGGCCTAACGGACTAATGGGTCGCAAGTAAACAAAAGGGGGAGGCACAGTGACAGATTTCACTCCGGTTCAACAAGAGCGATTTCACGCGAAACGCACCCGGTGTTCCAGGCCGGGGTTCCTTATCCAGTTGGCCGCTTTAGCCGCCCTGGCAGTGACCCCATTGATCTTTCCATCTTTCAGGGTCATGGATGTGGTGGCCAAAATCATGATCTTCACCATTGTGGTGGCATCCTATGATCTGATATTGGGCTATACAGGCCTTCTTTCATTAGGGCATTCCATGTTTTTCGGCATAGGGGCCTATTCTCTGGCCCTAGTCATCTACCATGCTGATGCGCCTTGCTGGTATCACTTTATCGTTGCCACTGCCGTAGCCCTGGCACTGAGCATTTCACTTGCTCTGATCATTGCTTTTTTCTCCCTTCGGGTGAAGGCGATTTTTTTTGCCATGATGACCCTGGCCTTGGCGGAATTCACCGATATCCTGGCTGTACAATGGTATGACCTCACAAGGGCCGAAGACGGGGTGTCTTTCAAACTACCGGGCATCTTCAATGCCGGTTGGTCAGGACCAACCCTGGGTGGCATTGAGTTTAACGGCAGACTCATGACTTACTATTTTATCTTTGTGGTCTCTGTGGTCCTTTTCGTGATCATGTTGCGTTTCATCCGGTCCCCGGTGGGAAGAGTTCTGAAAGCTATTCGGGACAATGAGCCACGGGCCACGGCCCTGGGTTACAGGACTTTTCGTTATCAGGTCTTCTCCATCGTATTCGGATCGAGCATTGCCTCTCTGGCTGGCATTCTGTTTGCGACGTGGCTGCAATACGTCAACCCTGGTTCCACTCTAAGTACGCCCATCATGCTCAACATCTTGCTCATGGTTATCATCGGCGGATTGGGCACCCTGTACGGCAGCATTTTCGGGGCTGCCTTCATCAAGATTACAGAGACATGGCTTCCGGACCTCCAAAAGGCGGCCGAGACCGTGTTCCCCAACATTATCATCATACACCGCCTGACTGAGCGTTGGATACTCTATTTCGGAGTCCTATTCATTTTGGTGGTTTTCTTCTTTCCCAAAGGCTTCGTGGGAACCGCCCGGGAAATGATTCAACGCCGAAAGTCACTACTCAGAAGGGCATCTCATGAAGGCTAAATCAACTACAACAGCCGGCATCCTGAGTATGGCCACATACATCCCCCGCGCCTATCATGATGCGGATTACATCGCCTCCCAGTGTGACACCCCGGCAGAGATTATTCGAACCAAACTGGGCTGGTATCAGAAGAATGTTCCCGGGCCCGGAGACGGAACCGTGGCCATGGGGCTGAAGGCCGCGCGAAAGGCCCTCTATTATTCCGGCCTGGAACCGGGTGAGATCGATCTGGTGATTTACAGCGGGGAAGAAGTGAAGGAGTATCGGAACTGGCCTGTAGGCCCCAAGATCCAGAAGGAGCTGGGCCTCAACAAGGCATGGTCGTTCGATCTGCAACAGCGATGCGGAACCACACTGGTGGCCCTCCAAACGGCCAGGAATATGATCCGGGCCGATGCGTCGTTAAACAACATCCTGATCGTCTCCAGCTATCGCAATTCCGATCTAATCCATTATCCCAATCCCCGGGTGCGATGGATGTACTACCTCGCCGCCGGAGGGGCCGCCTGCGTGGTGCAGCGAGACTGTCCGAAAAATGAGATCATAAACGGGCATTTTCTGAGCGACGGGTCGTTTGCCTTTGACGTGTATGTGCCCCAGGGTGGGTCCGCGGAACCGATGACCGTTGAAGGTCTGAAAGAAGGGAAACAGTATCTCGACGTCCTGGATCCGGTAGGCATGAAAGACAGGCTGGAGCGCCTGAGCCTGAGCAACTGGCTGCTCTGTATTGACAAGGCCCTGGCCAAATGCGGATACACGCGGGATGACGTGGACTATCTGGCCACATTGCTGGTGAAACGAAGCGCCCACGACTATCTCATGAAAGAGCTGGGGCTCAAACCGGAGCAGACCCGGTATCTCGCGGAATTCGGCCATCACGGACAGAATGACCAGATCCTTTCTTTGGAACTGGCCGTTGAAGAAAACCGGCTCAAGGACGGCGACCTGGTGTTGATGATATCAGCGGGCATCGGATACGCCTGGAATGTGGTGGTCATGCGCTGGGGAGAAACAAAAACGAGAGGAAGCAAAACATGATCTATGGAGATTGGATCGGCCGTTGGGGCCGCGCTTATCCCGACAAAGAGGCCCTGGTGGATGCTATCGAAGGCAGACGATATACCTATGGAGAGCTCTCCGCCGAAATAAACCGCATGGCCCATTTTCTTGGCGGGGAGTTGGGAATTCAAAAGGGGGACAGAGTTACGTGTCTGTCGCTGAACCGGGTCGAATATATTATCCTTTTTCTGGCTCTCAGCCGTCTGGGAGCGATCCTGGTTCCTCTTAATTTTCGCCTGGCCAGGGACGAATTTATCTATTTTCTGGAAGATGCGGCCCCCAAGGCCATGTTTTTTGATCGGGACCATCAGGATGTGGTGGCCTCCCTCAAGGATCTGGTCTCCGTGCCCCATTACGTCTGCCTGGATGCCGATGACACCGTGGGACGATCCCTGCCCGCCATCTGGAACTCCCTGCCGGACGGGGATCTTCCCCAAGTGGATATCCAACCCGATGACCCGCAGTTGATCATCTACACCTCGGGCACCACCGGGGTTCCCAAAGGGGTCCTTCTCACCCACGGGATGCTTACCTGGAATGCCGTGAACACCCAGTTGGGCTGGAGTCTTTCGCCGGCCGACAAGACCGTTCTTCATGCCGCCATGTTCTATACGGCGGGATGGAATGTGTTTACCTTGCCCATCTTTCAAAGCAGGGGGGTCAACATTCTGGTTCGAAATTTTGACCCGGACCTGATTTTGGATTTGATTCAAAACGAAGGGGTCACCGTCTTTTTCGGGGTTCCCACCATGTTTCAGATGCTCATGGACTCCCCCAAATTCGCGTCCACCGATTTTTCCAGTGTCCGCTTCATGGTGTCCGGAGGCGCTCCTCTGGGGCACACCCTTTTTGACGCCTTCAAGAAGGAAAAATCCGTTCACATCTGGGAGGGATACGGTCTTACCGAGGTTGGGCCCAACTGTTTCATGGCCAACGGAAAACTGGGAACCATAGGACATCCCATGCCCTTTGTGGATGTCAAACTGAGCGATTCCGACGGCCGGGAGGTCTCCATAGGAGAGGAAGGAGAAATTCTTCTGAGAGGCCCCAATGTATGCGCGGGCTATCTCAATAAACCCGACACCTCCGCAAAAGCTATTGTGGACGGTTGGTTCCACACCGGAGACCTGGGAAAGCTGGACGCGGATGGTCATATGGCCATTGTGGGTCGCTTAAAAGATATGATTATTTCGGGCGGCGCAAACATTTACCCGGCAGAAGTAGAACGGGCCATCGAAACCCATCCTGATGTGGTGGGCGCGGCCGTCATAGGGGTTCCCGATCCCAAATGGGGAGAGGTGGGAAAGGCCATCGTGGAACTAAGACCCGACGCCTCTCTGACCATGGAACAGTTGCTGGAGCACCTCGGGGAACGTCTCGGAAAATTCAAGCGCCCAAAATATCTCAAAGTGGTGGAAGCCCTGCCGAGGACCCCGGCCTCGGGAAAGGTCCGGAAATTCATTCTGAAGGAACAGTATGGATTTCCTGAGAATGGATAGGGAAAAACAGTGAGCTTTGGGCAGTCGGCAGTGGGTGGTTCGAAATTTTCATTTGACATTCTACCATGAAGGCCATGAAGAACATGAAGGGTAAAAGCTGTCTTTTGTATATCCGTGTAATTCGTGTAATTCGTGTAATTCGTGGTTAAAAATGGTTCTTGCGGTAAAGGAAAAACCGGATGGATATAGGAATAGTAAGCTACGGTCTTTACACCCCGGAGACCTTTGAAACAGCAGCAGATCTCTCTTCAAAGAGCGGTCTTTCCCTGGAGGACGTAAAGAAACTGGGGATTGAACGAAAATGTCTCCCGTCAAGGGAAGATCAACCGGTGACCATGGCCGTAAAGGCTGCAAACCAGGCCTTTGAAAGGGCCGGAGATGTGAGACCCGAGGATGTGGATCTGGTCATCTGGACCGGAGAGGAATATAAGGACTACATCGCCCAGACCGCCTCCATCCGCCTGCAGGAAGAAACCGGCTGCAAAAACGCCTGGGCCTTTGATCTGGTGGGACAGAATGTCACCTCCATTCAGGGTCTGCGGGTGGCCCGGGATTTTATCCTGGGAGATGAAAGCGTCAAAACTATCCTGCTGGCAGGGGGCACGCGAAATGTGGACCTGGTGGATCCCGCCAATCCGGATACCCGTTTTCTCCTGGCCTCCTCCGCCTCCGGCGGCGCGATGATCCTTCGACGCAATCACCCCGCAAATCGTCTTATCGACACGACCTTCACGATCGATTACGACATGGCCGACGAAGTCTTTGTACCCGGCGGCGGCACGGAAACCCCCTTTGCCCCCGACAATCTGGATTCCAAAATCATGTTTTATCAGACGCCACATCCCCAAGTGGTGAAAGACTATCTGGCCGGACGCTGGCCCCTGGCCCTTGCGGAAACGGGCCAAAAGGTCCTCAAAGGCCTTTCCCCCGATTATGTGGCCCTCCGTCATCTCGGACCCGCGGAACGAGCGGCGGTCCTCAAAAACCTGGGAATGAAGCAGGAACAGTCCGCCGCGCTGGACAACTGGGGATGTCATGGAACCAACGATGTCATACTTTCCCTGGACCTGGGATTGCGGAACGGAGTTATTGACGAGGGATCGCTGGTGCTTCTTTTGTCGGGAGGAATCGGCTTTACCTACGCCGCGGCACTGATCCAGTGGGGGGAACGCTAATGTTTTTAAAAGATCCCGGTCTGTACTATGAAGTCCACGGAGTGGGAAAACCGCTGGTGTTGCTCAACGGCATCATGATGAACACATTGAGCTGGGCGGAGCATATCCCCGAGCTGAAGGATCATTACCAGGTCATTACCTACGATATGCGGGACCAGGGCCAGTCCGGCAGATTGGAAGAGGGATACAAGATCGATGTCCATGCCCGGGACCTCAAGAAGCTGCTGGATCACCTCGGCATACAAAAGGCCAATATCTTGGGCGTCTCCTATGGGGGCCAGGTGGCTCTGATCTTTTCCCTGAATTTCCCGGAAATGGTGGACAAGCTCATCCTTTCAAATACCGCGGCACATGTAGATCAATACCTTCTCTCCATGGGAGAGATGTGGAAGAGGGCAGCAAAGCTCTACGATGGAGAGGCCTTTTTTGATCTGGCCCTGATTCCCATCTACTCCAGGGGCTTTTACAATAACCATTACGACTGGTTAGCGAATCGTAGAGGGCTGTTCAGGGATTTTCTTACCAAAGAATGGTTTGACGGATTTATCCGTCTGGCATCTTCCAACGAGGACTACGATCTGCGTGAAAAGATTTCCCGTATCGAGGCTCAAACCCTTCTTATTGCGGCTGAGGAGGATATTATTACCCCCCCTGAACAGATGCTGGAAATACACCGGGCCCTCAAAAATTCGCAGTTCGTCTCCATTCCGGATACAGGCCATGCAGCCTTTCTGGAGAAACGGGAGACTTTCTGTACGCTGATTAAGGGCTTCCTGTAAAGGATAGTTCAAATTCCTCTGTAGGTGCGGGTTCAGCCGCACAGGGGTTTAGGCCCAATACCCGTGAATGAGTGGCATTCATGTGGCTTTTCAACCATGAAGGACATGAAGGCCATGAAGAAAAAGAACTTCAAGGGCTGCCCAACGGGTCCGATGAAAAGGCGCTGCAGAACAGGATATTCGGCAAACGGTTTT
>JBBSAR010000077.1:0-12721 GCA_038252125.1 Desulfatiglandales bacterium | reverse complement strand
GTCATCACCCCTTCCATGACATGGGTATCCACCGTGAACCTTATCGTCCTTTCAGGAGCGACGCCGGTCTTTGTGGATATCAACCGGGATACGCTGATGGTGGTTCCCGAACTCGTACAGGGAGCTCTTTCAGATCGGACGCGGTTGATTGTTCCTGTCCATTTTGCAGGGGCCGCGGCCGACATGGACGTTATCGGGGAAATAACCGGCAGTCGGGGTGTCCCTGTGGTGCAGGATGCGGCCCATTCCCTCGGGACCTTTTATAAGGGAAGGCATGTTGGCGGCAGCGGGACAGCCGTTTTCTCTTTTCATCCCATCAAGAACATTACCACCGGGGAAGGGGGGATGTTTTGTTCCGATGACAAAGAGCTGGCGGATCGGATCAGGAGACTTAAATTTCATGGTCTCGGGGTGGATGCGTACGACAGGCATACCCATGGGCGTTCCCCCCAGGCAGAGGTCATGGAACCCGGGTTCAAATACAATATGCCTGATATGGGCGCCGTGCTGGGTCTCGGACAGCTTGAACGGATTCACCAGCTCAACGAAAAACGGGAGAAGCTTGCCATGAAATACCTGCAGCTTTTTTCGGAGATGGAGGAGATTCTTCCGCTTTCCGTGCCGGAAAATACCACGGGACACGCATGGCACCTGTTCATCATCCGTCTGAATACGGACAAGACGAAAATTTCCCGTGACACATTTATGGAAAGGCTCAAGAAAAAGAATATCGGGACCGGGCTTCACTTTCGGGCGGTGCATCAACAGAAATATTATCGGGAGACCATGCCGCTGAGCGGGGGCGTGCTTCCCAACACGGAATGGAATTCGGACCGCATCTGTTCCCTCCCACTCTTTCCGGATATGACCTTTGAAGATGTGGACGATGTGGTGGACGGTGTGAAGGAGGTTCTCAGGGAGCATGACTGAAGGACGTGAAGCGTTGACGCGCGATATCCCGGAAGAAGATCCGGAACGGAGACTGGACGTTTCCGTGGTGATTCCGGTCTATAATGAGGAACAGAACCTGGATGCTCTTTTGCGGCGCTGTGTCCATGTCTGTACTGAAATGGGAAAGACTTTTGAAATCATCCTCATTGACGATGGAAGTCATGACCGGTCCCGCGAGATGATCATCAAGGCCTCCGGGCAACAAAAAAGTAATATTGTCGGAATCCTTCTCAATAGAAATTATGGACAGCATTCCGCCATCATGGCGGGATTTGCCCGGGTGCGCGGAGATATTGTGGTCACCCTGGATGCGGATCTTCAAAATCCCCCGGAGGAGATTCCCAAACTGGTGCAAAAGGCGCAAGAGGGTTTCGATGTGGTGGGCAGCGTCAGGGTTCCGAGGCAAGACAGTCTTTTCAGGAAGACCGGTTCCTGGGTGGTCAACCGAATGGTGCGGGCGTCCACGGGGGTTGACATGCATGACTACGGATGCATGCTGAGGGCGTACCGGCGCCCCGTCGTGGAAGCCATGCTCCAGTGCGAGGAGAGAAGCACATTTATCCCTGTCCTTGCCAACAGCTTTGCCAGGTACACCACGGAGGTGGATGTCCATCATGAAGAACGCCTTGCGGGGGATTCCAAGTACGGCGTCTGGAAACTGATCAACCTTCAGTTCGATCTGCTCACCAGCATGACGACTTTTCCCCTGAGACTCCTGAGTGTGTTGGGGGCCGTCGTGTCGGCGCTGGGGGTTGGTTTCGGCATTTTCCTCCTGATTATGCGGATTATTTACGGATCGGGCTGGGCGGCAGCCGGTGTATTTACCCTGTTTGCCATTCTCTTTATCTTTATCGGCGCGCAATTTCTGGCCATGGGACTTTTGGGGGAATATATCGGGCGCATATACAGCGATGTGAGGGCGCGGCCCCGGTATTTTGTAGAAAAGATTGTAGGAGGAAACTGAAAACCTGAACCATTTAACTTCTTAACCCGATCTGAAAACAGATCTTTATCATAGGAAATATCCATGAAAGCCATTGTCCTTGCATATCACAATATCGGTTGTGCCGGAATCAGAGCCCTTCTCGGAAACGGTTTTGAAATTGCCGCTGTTTTTACCCATAACGATGATCCGAAGGAAAAGATATGGTTCGAATCCGTTGCCAGGCTTGCAGCGGCCCATAACATTCCCGTATACGCGCCGGAGGATATCAATCACCCCATCTGGGTGCAGAGGATGAAAGAGATGAATCCCGACATCCTCTTCTCTTTTTACTACCGGGATATGGTGGGCGCCCCCATTCTCGATATTCCGCCGGCGGGTTGCCTCAATCTGCACGGCTCGCTCCTTCCCGCTTACCGAGGCAGGTGTCCCATCAACTGGGTGCTTGTAAACGGTGAAAAGGAAACGGGGGTGACGCTTCACTATATGACTCAGCGGCCGGATGATGGAGAGATCGTCTGCCAGAAGAGGATTGTCATCGACAAAGAGGATACGGCAGAAACGCTCCATGAAAAGGCGGCCCACGCCACCTTGAAGATGCTCAACGAGATCCTGCCTCAAATCGTTGATGGTTCCGCTCCCCGCCAACCCCAGGACCCCGCAAAGGCCTCCTATTACGGGGGGCGCGGCCCCGCGGACGGGGAAATCGACTGGTTCGGAAGCTCCGAGCAGGTGAGAAACCTTGTGCGGGCCGTAACCGATCCTTTTCCCGGGGCTTTTACGCATGTGGGGGACAGGAAGTGCCTCATCTGGAGTGTTTCCGAGGCGTACGATGCAGCGACCGCGAGAAGACCCGGCGAAATTCTTTCCGTGGATCCTCTTGTGATTGCATGCAGGAAGGGGGCTGTTCGGGTCGATTTCGGGCAGAAAGACGGGGGCATTTATATGAGTGGATCCCAGTTGGCCTCCGAACTCAATCTGGTGGAAGGGATTCGATTCGGTCCTTGCGTAAGCAGCGAAATCAGGACAAAGAGGAAAAAGAGCGTGCTGATTCTGGGGGTTGACGGGTTCATTGGAAACGCCCTGAGCGAAAGACTTTTGGACAGTGGAAATTATGAGGTGCATGGGATGGACCTTCGCTCCGACTATATCGAGCGTCTCCTGGGTCGTCCCGGGTTTCATTTTGACGAGGGAGACATTTCCATTCACCGTGAATGGATTGAATATCATATCAGAAAATGCGATATTATTATTCCCCTGGTGGCCATCGCCACGCCCATTGAATATACACGCAATCCGCTACGGGTCTTCGAACTGGATTTTGAGGAAAACCTCCGGGTGGTACGATACTGTGTAAAGTATGGAAAGCGCATCATTTTCCCGTCCACCTCCGAGGTCTATGGAATGTGCGACGAGCAGAATTTCGACGAAGATCATTCCAGGTTGATCTTAGGCCCCATTCGCATGCAGCGCTGGATCTATTCCTGCAGCAAGCAGTTGCTGGACAGGGTGATCTGGGCTTACGGGCAGCAACAGGCCCTGAAATTCACGTTGTTCAGGCCGTTCAATTGGGTCGGCCCCAGACTGGACAGCCTTTCCTCGGCCCGTATTGGAAGTTCCCGGGCCATAACCCAGTTGATCCTCAATCTCGTGGAGGGCACCCCGATTCAGCTCATTGACTCCGGGAACCAGAAACGTTGTTTTACCGATGTATCGGACGGGGTGGAATGCCTTTACCGGATCATCGAAAACAGGAAACACGCCTGTGACGGGCAGATCATCAATATCGGCAACCCGGAAAATGAAGCCAGCATCCGACAACTGGCCGAACTGCTGGTAGCGGAGTTTGATAAACACCCCCTCCGTTCCACATTTCCTCCTTTTGCCGGGTTCCGGGAGGTGGAGAGTCGATCCTACTACGGGGAAGGATATCAGGACGTAGAGCACCGAAAACCGAGCATTAAAAACGCCGGACGGCTTGTAGGATGGACGCCTTCCATCGGCCTGGATCAATCGGTGCGCGAGACCCTGGACTTCTTTTTACGGGAGGCCTTGCGGTCAGGGGAGTTTGAGGCATGCGAGCCGGTCTGAGGGTGGATGTAGACACCTATCGGGGAACAAGACAGGGTGTGCCGCGGTTATGCAGGCTGCTCTCCGAATTCTGTGTAAAGGCCACCTTCTTTTTCTCGGTGGGGCCGGACAATATGGGGCGGCACCTGTTGCGGCTTTTGCGCCCGCAATTCCTCGGAAAGATGCTCAGGACCAAGGCCGCCAACCTCTATGGGTGGGACATCCTCTTGCGGGGGACCCTCTGGCCGGGACCCATGATCGGAAAAAGGCTTGGCAGGATCATTCGCTCTACGATGAGCGAGGGGCACGAAATCGGCTTGCACGCCTGGGACCATCATGGGTGGCAGGCGGGTATTGACGATATGGATGGCAGAGCGGTTTCCGAGTCCTTTGGAAAGGGAATCAACGCGCTCAGGCTAATAACCGGACGGGCGCCTTCCTGTTCGGCCGTCCCCGGATGGAAGTGCAATGATCTTGTTGTGCAGGAAAAGATGCGCTTTCCCTTCACCTACAACAGCGACTGCAGAGGTGATTCCATCTTTTATCCCATCGTGGACGGCAAAACCATTCCGCAGCCCCAGATTCCCGTCACCCTCCCCACCTATGACGAGGTGATTGGGCGAAACAGGGTGTCCAACACAAATTACAACCAGGTTCTGCTGGACCTCTTCAGGCAGAATAAACTCAATGTCCTCACCATTCATGCGGAGGTGGAGGGCATGGTCTGCCTGGATCTTTTTCGCCGTTTTTTAGAGGAAGCGCGCCTGAAAAAGATCGCGTTTGTTCCCCTTGGAAAGCTTCTCGAAGACGCGATCCAAATCGATCCTGCTCCCATTGTCGGCAAAATCTTCCCGGGCAGGGAAGGTTGGATTGCCTGCCAGGGAACCCCCCTATCGTCATTCCCGAAAATCTGAGAGAGCCGGCCCATGAAGAAAGCTTCCCTTGCATTGATTGTCCTTTTTTTATTTGTTTATATCCTTCCTCTTGGTTTCCGCCCGCTGGCCATACCGGACGAGGCCCGATACGGAGAGATTCCGCGGGAGATGCTGGCTTCCGGCGACTGGGTGGTTCCCCGTTTGAACGGACTGAAATATTTTGAAAAACCGGTTTTCGGCTATTGGGCGAATGCCATTTCTCTGAGCATTTTTGGTGAGAATGCGTTCGCTCTTCGGTTTACATCGGCTCTTTCCGTAGGTCTTTCCGCCTTGATGATTTTTCTGTTGGTTCGCAGATTTTCAGACAGGGAAACGGCTGCCGTTCTGGCCCCGGCCATCTTTTTGACTTGTCCCCTGGTTCTGGCCATGGGGCATATTACCGTCCTGGACAGCCTGTTTTCCATGCTGCTGACCGGCGCCATGGTCTGTTTTTTCTTTAGCCACCTGGCGGAAAATCGGCGCTGGAAGAACTTTTTTCTGGCTTTTATGGGAGTTTTCTGCGGGATAGCCTTTCTCACAAAGGGCTTTCTTGCCTTTGCGGCGCCGGTGTTGGCCGTCGTACCTTTTCTGCTCTGGGAACGCCGTTTCAAGGATCTGCTCAGGGTTCCGTGGATTCCCATGCTGACGGCCTTTCTGATAGTTTTGCCGTGGTCCCTGATGATTCATTTTCGAGAAGGAGATTTCTGGAACTACTTCTTCTGGACGGAACATATCGCAAGATTTCTGCATCCCGTCAGCGGGCAGCATCCAAAGCCTGTCTGGTATTTTCTGCCCGTTCTGGTGGGGGGCGCACTGCCATGGGTTATCCAGGCCCCCGCTGCTTTTCCCATGGCGTTGAAATTCGAAAAGAAAAGCCCGCTCATGCGCTTCGCTTTGTGCTGGTTCCTCTTCCCTTTCCTATTCTTCTCCATCTGCAGCGGCAAACTCATCCCGTATATCCTGCCGTGCTTTCCTCCCCTTGCCATTGTTCTTTCCATCGGCCTTGCCGCGTATTTCGAGGCGGGAAAAACGAAGGCTTTTTCGGTCGGGGCCCGGGTACTGGCTGCAATGGCCGGTCTCGGGGGACTTTTTCTTCTTTTTTCCGGCATTCTCATGAATGGGGAGATAAGGGTCTATGGTGCGAATGAGGAGATGAAGTGGGCATTGGCCATTTTTGGGGCGTTCTCGTGGGCTGCGCTGGTGTTGTGGTCCATCAGGGTGAAGGATTACAGGAGAAAACTGCTTTTTTATTGTGGCGCATTCCTGCTGTTCTTTTTCATCGGGAGCTTCGCCGTTCCGGATAGCGCCATGGACAGCAGGGCCCCGGGGAGACTCCTTCAACGCAATCTATCCAGGGTGTCTCCCGATGCCATACTGGTTTCCAATGACAATGTGGTTCATGCCGTCTGCTGGTTCTTCAAGCGGAATGATGTGAAAATTCTGGAGAGGGGCGGCGAACTCACCTATGGACTGCAACATGACGATTTGAAACCGGGAAAGCCTATGAGTCTTGACGCGTTAAAAGAAATGATACGGAAAAATGCGGGCAAACGCCCAATAATCCTTGTTCTGCTCAAAAAACACTATAAAAACTATGCGGACCAGTTGCCCCCCCCGGTCTTCAAGGATACCGATCGCAGTTTCGTGTTTGCGGTGTATTGAACGGGAAGGGACCTACCTGTTTGCATGAATCATCAGGTATATGCCCAGGAAGAGGAAGACAGCGTTAGCCAGCCATGCAGATAGGACGGGAGGGAAGATTCCCGCAAAACCCAGGGTGCGGGCGATGCCCATGATCAAGAGGTAGAGAAAGCAGAGCCCGATTCCGATAGAAACAGCCATTGGGGCGCCCATATTCTTTTTCCAGAGTGCGACAGGGATCCCCACAAGGGCCATGATCAGGTTAATAAATGGAAAAGCTATTTTGATGTGCAGTTCTACAAAATATCGGGTGGCATTATACCCTTCCTGCTGGAGTTTGTCCGCAAACCGTCTGAGTTGTCGGTAACCCATTTCGTCGGGCTCTCTCTCCAACATAATAAAATCTTTCGGCTTTTCAGAAATTTTCAGGTTCATGCTTTCGAATCTTCTGAGACTGAAATCTCCCCCTTTTTCTCTCTCCTGAACAATTCCATCGGTTATGCGCCAGAAACTGTTCATCCATATTCCCTGGCGGCCATCTATTCTTTTGATGAGTTTGAATGCATCATTAAAGAAATAGAAGGTGGGGTCGATCATAACCATTTGAACGCCGTTGAAACGTTTAATCCAGTAAATGGCGTTTTTCCCCCTGTACCAAACATGATTTCTTACTCGAAAACGGTTCTGCCCTTCTTTTTTGACGTCTATTCGCCAGATGGCATTGCTCAGGGAGCTGGCATAGGGGACAATGGTCTCAGAAAGAAAAAAGGATAAAAGGGAGAGCAGGAGGGATGTGAAGATAACAGGCTGGGCTATTCTCCAGAGGCTGATGCCACAACTTTTCAGCGCGGTCATCTCATTGTTTCTTTTCATAATGCAGAAGAGGAGAATAACGGACGTCAGGGTGGCTACGGGAAGCATTTGAACAAAAACAGCGGGAATCTTGTATCCGTAATAGGCAAACATCCGGTACACGGGGGCATGGGCCTTCATGAAATCGTCTATGCCTCCCGTGAAATCGATCATCAGATAGACCGAGATAAAAATGACCTGGCACAGGAGAAGCAGTTTCAGAAATTCTTTAGAGAGATATTTGGAAAGGATATTCATTTCGCGCTCAAGGGGTCGATGTTTCCCCCGGCCTTTCCAGGAGTTTCGGACTTTCTTGGCATCAGCAAAATGGGTTTTCCGGTGACGCTGTTATCCGGCCAGGGCACAAGTCCGGTGACACGGAAAAATTCGTTGTTGCCTGCCATAACATTGGTGGTGTTGACCGCAACCGGATGCAGTATGCCCCATTTTCTGACGCGGGGCCAGGCCTCAGGACGCAGGTTGACGAGAAAAGGGCCATCGTCGGCGAGTCGTTTCAAGCTTTTGTCCCCCTTCAGGAAGAACCCGGATGTTTTTTCAAAGGATTTTCCGAAAGCCAGTTCGTCGATTTCATCTATAAGAATGATCCTTCGATGGGTATAAAAACTCAAAGACTGATCGTAATTGCTCCATTCGGCAATTTTTATTTCCGAAGGGAGGGGGCTTGGCATGGCTTTGATCAAGCCCCCTATTTTTCTGTAGTTGGCCACTGCAGGGACCGCGAGGATGGCGGTAGGGAGCAAGGCAACGAGTGCGAGTCCGGTGGCCAGAGGCATGAAATGTCTCTTGAAAACAGCAAAGATCAGAAAGGCGCTTCCAGCTCCTAATCCCCAAAGTGCCGCATGCAGAGGGGCCTGTACCGCGTCCGGCGGCAGCGTGTCCTGAAGGCCGGCAAAATGAAGAATCACCGGGATGCCCACAAGAAGCAGACCAGCCGTGAGAGTGCCGCACCAACGGGTGGAACGGTTTTCAAGTCCGCCTCGCAAAAGGTAGCGGGAAACGAGCAGGGCCATGGCAGGATAGGCGGGAAGGATATAGGGAATCAGTTTGCCGCTGCTCAGGCTGAACAGCCCAGGAACCGCCAGGGTCCAGATGATCAGGAAGAGCACTTTATGGGATTCTCCTTCCTCTTCATTCTTTTTCGACGGTCCCCGGGCAATGCCCGTGTCACTTTTTGTATTGGGCTTGCCGGCGGACCGAGGAAGGATTTTGATGGCCCCAAGAGCCTTTTTGAAGGCATTGGCCACCGCAGGAAAGAAAAGGGCGGTCCAGAAAAGCAGGCCGAAGGGCAAAATGGCCGGAAAAAACCAGAACGGGCTGAAATGCTCCTGGTAGGTTAGACGTTGAAAATGCTGGACGATGATATAGAAATGCAGAAACTGAGGATCACGAAGGGCTGCTGCAATATGCCAGGGAAGTACGATGGCGGCAAAAAAAAGAATTCCAGGGATCCAGGCCATATTCTTGAGGGCCTTCCAATCGCGTCTCAAGAAAACAAACGGGAAAATGATTGCGACGGTCAGGGCAATGGCGGCAATGCCTTTTGTCATGGTGGCCAGCCCCATGCATCCCCATGCAATGATATGCCAGATCTTTCTTTTCCCGTTGGATTCGGCGTCATAGCCCAGCCACCAGCCGGCCCAGGTCGCAGTGAGAAAAAGGCTGAAAACTCCGTCAATGATGGGCATGCGCGCCATGACGACGGGAAGGATGCTGGTTGCATAGATCCAGCCGGCCATCGGCCCGGCCATTCCACCGAAAAGCCGTTTTCCAAAACTGATGATCAAAAGGACCGTAAGGCAACCGGCAAGAGCGGGAACGGCGCGAACCGCCATTTCATTTTGGCCGAAAAGGATCATGGACCCGGCTGTGAGCCAGTAGTAAAGGGGCGGTTTTTCGTAATATTTTACATAATTGAGGCGCGGAGTAATATAATCGCCGCTCTCAATCATCTCACGCGGAATTTCGGCATACCGACCTTCATCGGGATCCAAAAGCGGGTAACCTCCCAGCCCGGCAAAAAAAATAGATGCGGCAGCCAAAAGCACCAGAATCGTGAGGCTTTTATCGGAATAGTTATATTTGGTTGAACTCTTTTTTTCGGACATAAAAATCATCAATGAGTAAAATTTAACGATTATACTCCGAGCTTGTTCCTTTTGGCAAGGTACGTTTTTTCGGTTATAGTCGTCCCTTGGTGATGCTCTTTTTTCTTTTGTCCTTGCATCGGATGGTTCTGACACCTAAAATACTAAAGAGTAAGAAAATTTGAAAATAACTGTTGCTGAATGCGAATAGGAAAAAGAGATGGGACTGATTTTTGACGAAAACAGCCTGGGTTTTTATGATGCGTGGCGGCGTTCCGCGCAAGGGCGAGTGATTGAGGGGTCTCTTGAAAAGCTCTTTCAATCTCTGGTTGAACCCAGACCCGGTCAGAGGATTCTTGATGTGGGCTGTGGAACCGGCAACCATCTCTTGATTCTGAACCGCATGGGGTTGAATATCAGCGGAACCGACGCGTCGCAGGAAATGGTCCAAAAGGCCGGAAAGAGACTGGGACATCGTTTCACCGTTAAACGGGGCCTGGCTGAAGATCTCCCGTTTGATGACAATGAATTTGATCTGGTCAGTCTGATTAACGCCTTGGAGTTTATGGATAATCCTCTTCAGGCACTGCGCGAGGCAGGGAGGGTTGCAAGCAGCAAGGTCTTTGTAGGGGTACTGAACAGCCTATCCTGGAACGGGATTTTAAATAAAATTCGCGGGTATTTCAACGATCCCCTTTTCGGGCAGGCTACCTTTTACAATCTCTGGCGGATAAAGTCTTTGATGCAACTGGCTTACGGACCGGTTCCCATTTCGTGGGCCAGCATCAAAGTGATTCCCGGTTTTGTGGAAGACTCGAGACCATCCAACAAGGCTTTCTGGAACTGGAAGCATTCTCCGTTCGGTTTCTTTTTGGGGTTGTCCGCGACGATGGTGTACACGGTAAGGACGGACAATCTTCCCCTGAAAGCCAAATTCAAGACGGCAAGCCAGGCCCTGATATCGGCGGGGGTCCTCAAAGAAATGAACCGTGCAAGAGGGATTCAGGAGAGTGAAAGAGGGCTATCTGTATCAGAAAAAAGAGGAGAATGAGGTCCGTTTTTTCCCAGAAGCCGGTTATTGAACGTATCGGGTTTCGCGTGATCCGAAATCGATTGAAAAATGGGAAATGCCCTTCCCGCGGGACAGATGTCCCGGGGGTCTGGAGCATTTGAGAGATTCAAGCATTCCCATAGACTTTGAAGCGTAGGGAGGGCCTTCAGAAGGTTCTTTTTAGCGCAACCTCCCGTGGAAAAACGAATTGGCCTTCTTCTTCCGCGGGGGGTTAAAAATTCTTGCTGAGTGACAAGTGATTAGTGACGGGTAACAAGTGGAGGTGGTTGATTTACGCCTTCTTTCCGCAAGGGATGTGCTATGAAAAAGGAAGACGAGCTGGCTTTGAAGGCCACCAAAGAAATTGTGGTGAAATTTATAGAGGTTGGAAGGTTGAGCGTCAATTCCTTCCAGGAGGTGTGGAATACGGTGCATGGTTCCATTTGCGATTCCCTGGATCACGGGAAATCGAAGGAAGAGGATTCGGATTAATGGAAAAAGAAAAAGAAAAGAAAATGGATCAGAAGAAAGGATGGTGGCGCCGTTTCCTGGAACGGTTGGCCAAGGCGAACAGGGAGTCTTCCGTGTCTGGATGCTCGGCCTGAGGCACCCGATCCCCCGGCGCCGGAGGCGCCGGAAAATAGAAGAGGAAAGAGTCCTACCGCCAGGACGACATGATGTCCATACAGATCCTGTTCATTTCCTTTGCCCTGGGTTCGGTGTCCGCTTCATTGTAGCACCGAAATTCCGGTGCATTGCCTGACGGGCGGAGATGGACCACTTCACTGCTTTCAAAGGTGATTCTCAGGCCATCGGTGGTGTCTGTTTCCGCCACATTTCCGAAATATTTCCCAAAAATTGCTTCGATGGCCCCCTTTTTCCCTTTTCCGTCTTTGGAGATGAGGCTGTTGATCTTTTCGAAACTCCTCTCCGTTGGAAAATTTTTCAGGCGATCGCTGTAGGTGACTCTCAAGGGAAGCTCATAAAGCAGTTCGCTGATTTTCTTCCTCCGTTTCATGGCCAGAAGAAGCACTGCCAGATGGACGATCACCGCATCCCGGGTGGGCAGGGCTTTTAAAAGTTTTCCTTCCCGTTCCAAATCCGAGGCGATCAGGAAACCGCCGTTGGCCTCATAGCCCACCACGCGCTTAAAACCTGCTTTTAAGGCGTTCTGCATTCCTTCGATCACATAGGGCGATCCAATCCTGGTCCGGTAGGTCTTTTTGAACCAGCAGCATTTTTCAAGCGCGGAATTGCAGGACACGGGGGTGGCAACCGCGTCGGCTTCGAGATAGGCGGCGGTCAGGATACCGGCGATGTCTCCACGCAGCCATTTGCCTTTCTCGTCGCTGATGAGGGGCCGGTCGCTGTCTCCGTCCGTGGAAACGATGGCATCAAAATGGGATTCTTCGGCCCATTTTCGGGCGGCATCCACATCCTCCGGGCGGATGGCCTCCGTATCCACCGGGATGAAAATGTCTGAAAAGCCCAAGGGGGTTGCTTCCGCGCCAAGGCCTTTCAAGATTTTCACCATCTGATCCCTTCCGACGGCGGAGTGTTGATATACGCCGATCCTTTTGCCCCTCAAGCAATCTTTCGGAAAAAAGTTTACGTAACGGCCTACATAGGACATCGACGCCTGTGGATTCTCGCGGGGGAGAGGTTTTTTCCCTATGAACATCCCATCCTTATCAAAAATCCCTTCCTTGATGACCGCCACCTGGCGCTTGATTCCCGCTTCATCCGCTTTAAGAATTTCTCCCTCAATCTTCGTGTATTTTATACCATTCCTGTCCTCGGGAATGTGGCTCCCCGTGACCATTATTGTAGGAATGCCTGTATCTATCCCGTAGTTGGCAAGAGCAGGAGTGGGCAGCTTCCCGCAGTTCTCCGGAATATAACCCCTGTCTTCCACCGCTCTTGCGGCCGCGGAGATGATGCGTTCGGTACTTGCACGCAGGTCGCCTCCTATGGCGACCTTTGATTTTCGCGGTATCCGGTCAATCTCTTCAAGATACTGGATGAAAGCCCATGTATAGGCATAACAGATCTCATCCGTCATATCCACAGCCAGTCCACGTGCGCCGCTGGTCCCGAATTTTACCCCGCTTTCCGCCATCAAGTCGTCTATCTTAACCGATTTGCTTCCCATGGGGTTTCCTCCTCAAAAAAGTGGTGATTTGCATTTCAAACT
>JBBSAR010000076.1:0-12755 GCA_038252125.1 Desulfatiglandales bacterium | reverse complement strand
ATGACCATCGAGTAGTACGAGTCGCCTATCCCGGATGCGATGGGGGGCAAAACGTTACAATCATGGAGGTTCTTATGGAGGACAAAAGAAAAGCGTACGAAGAAAAGCTGGATGCACAGTTGAAGGAGTGGAACGCGCAGATCACTTTGCTCAAGGCCAAGGCTGAGAATGCCAAAGCCGATGCGAAGATTGATTACTACAAAAGCATCGAGGCATTGGAGCACAAACACGATGAGGCCAGGACGAAGCTGCAGGAGTTAAAAACCGCTGGCGATGAGGCATGGGAAGCCGTCAAAGCAGGTGCGGAAAAAGCCTGGGCTGAAGTCAAGACCGCCTATCACGATGTGACCTCGAAGTTCAAATAAGCAAGGACGTTGGCGCCATTGGACCGGTGTATGAGATTTACCTTACTTAATTAAGCAAAACAAGTCTCAAATATCTTAGATTGGTCCCTCCTTGACAATCCTCAGAAAACAGATTAAATTAGCAAACTTACCCCCCCATCACCCTTCCCCATCAAGGGGGAGGAGAGGTGGGGAGTGAAAAATTTTGCGAGTCAGGAAGAAAAAATCATTGAAAGCTCTGGTCACTGGAGGCACAGGATTTATCGGAAGCCATTTGACAGAAGCGCTTATTCGAAAAGGAGTGCAAGTCCGCTGTCTCCTTCGAAAAACCAGCGATTTGAAGTGGCTGAAAGACCTTCCTGTCGAATTCGTTCATGGCGATTGCAATGATAAGGCCTCTTTAGAAAAGGCAGTAAGGGGTGTCGATTGGGTGTTCCATTTGGCAGGTGTGACCAAGGCGATCAAAGAGGGAACTTATTTTGAAGTAAATGGTTTGGGAACGGGAAATTTGATCCGCGCTTGTCTCGAAAATAATCCCCGTCTTCAAAAATTCATCTATATTTCGAGCCAAGCAGCGGCAGGGCCAAGTCGAAATGGGTGCAACAAAAAGGAGGTAGACCCCTGTGAACCGGTTTCCTTGTATGGCCGGAGCAAACGCATGGGGGAAGAATTGATTCTTACCCATGCTCATGAACTTCCCGTTCTCATCCTGCGGCCTTCTGCTGTCTACGGGCCAAGGGATAAAGATGTCTTTGCCTTTTTCAAATGCCTCTCCAGAAGGATCAAACCCTGTCCAACAGGTCCGGACCACCATCTTAGCCTATGTTACGTGCAGGATATTGTTCAAGGAATTCTATTGGCCGTTGAGACTCAGACAAAGAGCGGAGAAATTTTTTTCCTCTCTGATGGCCATGACTACCGGTTGGGAGAGATCGGGGATATCGTTGCACAGGCAATGGGGGTAACTGCTTTTCGCATTCGTGTCCCCAAACGAATGATATTGGGCATCGCCTGTCTTTCAGAATATCTCTCTAAATTTTTTGGGAAGCCTTCCCTCCTTAACAAAGATAAAGCAGAAGAAATGATCCAAAAAAATTGGGTCTGCGACATCGCAAAAGCCAAAACCCTCTTAGGCTTTGAACCAAAGGTTCCACTCTCGGAAGGAGCCGAATTGGCCTTTGAATGGTACAAAAAAGAGAAATGGTTATGACATAAGAAGGAGGTGATTCAATGGATCTTTTTGAAAAGTGCGCAAAGGCTACGGAGTATGAATCCGGATTGAAGCGAAGTGGCCACTATTTCTATTTTCGGAAGATCGAATCCCCGCAGGATTCTGAAGTGGTGGTCAACGGGAAGAAAGTCATCATGATCGGCTCCAACAACTATCTTGGACTCACCAACCACCCCCGGGTGAAGGAAGCGGCGATCAAAGCCATTGAAAAATACGGCGCCGGTTGTGCGGGGTCACGATTTTTAAATGGGAATCTTGAGATCCACGAAGAACTGGAGAAGAAGTTGGCCAGGTTCTTTCGGAAGGAGGCTGCTCTCGTCTTCGCAACCGGCTACCAGACCAATTTGGGAGTGATCTCCGCTCTTGTCGGCCGGAACGATGTCGCGATTATCGATCAATACGATCATGCAAGCATCTTTGACGGCTGTCGCCTCGCCTTCGGCGAGGTAAAAAAGTTTCGTCATAACGATATGGCCGATCTCGAAAGAGTTCTCGATGCAACCAAGGAGAGAGAAAAATTGATCATTGTCGATGGCATCTTCAGCATGGAAGGCGATATCGCTGATCTCCCTGGTATTGTGAGGCTAGCCAAGACTTATGGGGCGAGGATCATGGTAGACGACGCCCACGGGATAGGCGTTCTTGGAAATGGAGGGAGGGGAACGGCGGAGCATTTTGGCCTGGAAAACGAAATAGATCTTATCATGGGAACCTACAGCAAATCCCTTGCCGCGATCGGCGGCTTTGTCGCAGGTCGGGCAGATGTGATCAGCTGGATCAAGCACCTTGCTCGCTCGATGATCTTCAGCGCCAGTCTCTCACCCTCTCTGGTGGCATCGGTGAGTACCGCATTGGATATCATCGAAGAACAGCCCGAATTGAGGGCCCGGCTTTGGAGAAATACGCACAAGATGCTGAATGGATATAAAACGCTCGGGTATGATACGGGAACGAGCGAAACTCCGATCATTCCCGTCCTTATTAAAGACACCATGAAAACTTACCAGATGTGCAAGCTCCTCTTCGAAAATGGCGTCTTTGTCAATTCGGTCATTAGCCCTGGAGTCCCGCCGGGACGAGAACTCCTCCGGACAAGTTACATGGCGACCCACACGGGGGAACAGTTGGATAAGGTATTGGCTGCCTTCGAGAAGGTGGGAAGACAGGTGGGAGTGATCTGACGGAAACCGAGGGCGTGACAACATGCCGCCGGAATTGGAAGGCTGGCTGTGAACTTAAATGCAACGGACAGAATAACGATACTCTATAACTTCATCCTGGTTATTTTCACTTTTATCTTCAGAGTAAAAATAGCAGCATACGCGTACCATCTCGCATTTAACCTCTCAGTTATCCTTACAGTCCTTTTATTAAGCTCCGGGAGGAGGAGCAGTTTGTCGGTCCGTACGGTGAGCCTGTGGTATCCATTGGTCCTATACGGTCTGCTTTACTATCAGACCGGGTTGATCAACAGGGTTGTCGTGCCCCAGTTCCTTGATGGTTTTTTTATGAATCTGGATGTCCGGATCTTCGGCGAATTTCCCGCTTTTTTCATTCGTGGGAAACATGGGAATGCATTCCTCGACGAGTTTTTTCACTTTTTTTACTTTAGTTATTATCTGATCATTCCCCTGACCGGCGTTTTGCTATTCCGCAAGGATGTAAAGCTCTTCGAGAGCTTCGTTTTCCAGCTTTCCTCTTTGTTCTACCTGTGTTTTGTCATCTACATACTCCTGCCGGTTGAGGGACCGATAGCATTGCGAAATGAATATTATCATCAAGGCTGCCTGTTTCAGACAATGGTCGACTTTATTTACAGAGGGGGGGAAAATCCTGGCGCAGCCTTTCCAAGTTCCCACGTTGCGGCTACGTTTCTTGTAGCGTGGTGGGGGAGCACGCATTTTGAAAGGATGAAAATCCCTTACTGGTTGACCTGTCTGTTCCTGTCAATTGCCACTGTCTACTGCATGTTTCATTATGCCGTCGATGTTATTGGAGGCCTGCTCCTCGGCGTTCTCGCAGTACTTACGTTTAACCGGGTAGACGTGAAACGCCATTACGAGGAGACCCTTCGAGGAACGTGCAAGGAGTAGAGGGTGACCGCAAAATGCCAGAGTGAAGTGCAAGAGCCTGGTATAAGGGCGGCTACTTCGGCGCCATCTTTTCGCGGCGCTCCTTTCCTGTCTGCAGGTCTTTGCCATACACCTCAATATACTGAACTTTGGGTCCCAGCACCCCCTCGGAGGCGTTGATGTACATCTTCTCTAAGACGGACGGACGGCCGTCGATGACCGCCTCCGCACGGACGGCGCCTTTCTCTTTCTTCACGGTGATCTGCTGCTCGGGGGCCGCCACCAGGGTCATTTTATAGCCATTTACCGACGAGTCCGGCTTGATGGTAAAACCGTAGGCCTCTTTCTTCTCGATCCAGCTGAGCTTCTCCCGTCGACCGTCCTCGGCGAGCATGACCCAGTAGGCGATCACCGGCTCCTTGGGATCCAGTTTGCCGTCGGCGGTGAGCTGGGCGTCGTAATGCACGACGTTGGCGTTCTTGCTCCGCTCGATGATGAACAGCGGCGAAGTTTTTATCCCGGCCGCAGCCGGCACGGCCAACAGCGCCACAACGGCGAACCACCACATTGCCTTTTTCATGGGACCTCCATCCCGGATATGGATTTTATCACAAACCACAACATATGCGACTGGTCTGCCCCCATTGATTGTACCATTTCCAGAGCTAGACGAAAGCATTATTACTCCGTGCCCTAGCAACTGTCAACTCCATATCCGGAAACGGATATGGGAAGCCGCCCGGCGACCCCTGAAAGGAGAGTCCCTGCGGAGAACAAAATCATCGTTGACTTGAAGAGAGGCTTTGGAGTAACCATGAACTTACCTCGGTCGATTCGCTCCGCCACTCGGCCGGGTTGCTCCGGATTGGTTGACCGGGTTCGGAGGGATTGGCTGTCCGCTTTGCGTGGATACGTATTGCACAGACTGATGGTGTTGCACTTCACTTTTTAACTTGAGATTTTGATCATTTCTGCTTATAGTGGTTTGCAGTAAGTTAAGTTTGATAGCGGAGGAAGAAGTCGTGCCCACCACATTGGAAAGACTGCAGCAACTGTTTTTAGCCCACTATGACTACAAGATTGAACAAGTTACGACCACAACGACGCTCGAAAATTTAGGCCTCGATTCTCTCGATATCATCGAATTCATGCTTGATATCGAAAATGAATTCAACATTAGAATTCCTGACCAAGAATTTAGGGTAAGAACGATACAGGACATGGTAGATGCTGTGGACCGGTTCATCTCTGAACAAAACATAGAGTCTTCAAGTCATCATTAAGCTCAATAGGAATAGGGAGATTCTATTTATATGAAACGGAGAGTTGCGGTCACAGGGCTGGGCATTATTTCCCCTTGTGGGAATAATATCGATGACTTTTCATTCAACCTCATGGCCGGCAAGTCCGGAGTCAGAAGAATCTCTTCAGCCTATTCAAGCCTGCTTTCAGTAAAGATTGCCGCCGAAATCGATTTTAATCCTCTCGACTTTTTCACTAAGAAACAAGTGTCCGGCATGGACCGTGTCAACCAATTCGCTTTAGCTGCCGCTTCCCAAGCCTGGAAAGACTCAGAACTGTCTCTCGATGCGAAAGAGAAAGAGCGAGCGGGAGTATATATCGGTTGCGCTATGGGTGGGGGCAATACCATAGAGGATTTATACGATCAACTATTTAAGCATAACGCCTACAGGGTAAAACCACTCACGGTGCTCATGGTGATGAATAACGCTTCCGCCTCCCACATATCAATAGAGTATGGTCTCTCAGGCCCCTGTTTGACACTATCCAATGCCTGTGCTTCCTCGGCAAATGCTATCGGGGAGTCTTTCCGGCAAGTCAGGGATGGATATGTTGACGTGATGCTCGCAGGAGGGGCCGAGGCCTTTTTGACCTATGGAGGTTTCCGAAGCTGGGAATCTCTCAGGGTGCTCGCTGTCGAAGACCCTGAAGACCCGTCAAAATCCTGTAAGCCATTCTCCAAAAACCGTACCGGTTTAGTGCTGGGTGAAGGTGCTGCCGTGGTGGTGCTTGAGGAGATGGAAAGGGCCGTAAGACGGGGAGCCCCGATTTACGCAGAGCTTATGGGATATGGTTCCACATCCGATGCCGGTCATATTGCCAGACCCTCTCGCGAAGGGCAGGCACGAACGATATCAGAAGCACTTAAAGAGGCAGGCTTATTGCCCGAAGATATAGACTACATCAATGCCCATGGGACGGCAACTCAGTGGAATGATCTATTGGAGACACAGGCTATCAAGAAGGTATTCGGCGATTATGCCTGCGGCGTTCCCGTCAGTTCTACCAAATCGATGCATGGCCACACCATGGGAGCAGCCGGCGCCATTGAATTTATTGTTTCACTGCTTGCGATAAAAAATCAAGCCGTTCCCCCAACGATTAACCTGGACCAATCTGACCCGGAGTGCGACCTCGACTATGTTCCGAATGTTGGCCGTAAAGGGGTGAAAGTGAACACTGTGATGTCGAATTCCTTCGCTTTTGGGGGAACCAATGCAGTGCTTATTGCCAGGAAAGTGGAGGAAGCTGCCACTTAGGACTCTTCGAGAAACCGGCGGCAGACATTCGCGATGTTGGGGGCCGCCGAACCGTGCTGAACCGGCATCAACCGATGCATTTCGTCCATACTGAAGTCCGAGTAGGTTTCCTTGCCGAGCGCAAGGCCGACGAAAGCGGTCGAGGAAAATCGCGTGATCAGGACATCGCAGTTTGCGATCATTTCCTCCGCTCTGCCGGTCGTGAACACCATGGCCCCCGGCGCATGCAGGCGGATTTCCCGGGCGGCGCGGTTTACATTTTCGCTGGGGTGAAGCTTGAAGATAAGCTGCCGGCCCCCGGCAATCTCCACAGCCCTTCGAATGAAGGCTTCGCGGTCCTCGCGCTGGAATAACTCCCTCAGCGCCGACGTGCAGGCCAGCACGTAATGTCTGTAGGGAAAGTCGTTGGTGCAATAACGCCGGCAGTCATCGAAATTGGGTATTCCCGTAACGACGATCTTCTCGGGGCGCGCGCCTCTTCGGATGAAGAAATCACGATATCCCTCGCTTGCGACACAGAAAGCCAGGTAGGCGTCGCTGAGACCGGTCATCCCCGTATCCGCCATCCATCGAGGAAGGAAGCGGAGGCGGTTGACGAGACGAAACATCATGGATTCCGGGTCGATAATCCCCTCCTGAACCAGCACGATCCTGTTGCCGCGAATGTTTTTCTGAAGGTACACGTCCGAGCAGGTGACCACCAGGTCGTAGGGCCGATTCCTTCCCTGGTAGTCGATGGGGAGGCCATGATCCTGAAGATGCCTCCGGCAGCGTCCCACAGCCTTGTTACCCGCGATAGTGAACTCGATCAACCCGAGTCTTCGAAGAATTTCGTCAAAGCCGTGCACATAGTAGGGCGAGAAGGAGTGCTCGTATTCGTGAAGGTGCCCGGAGATCTGATGCATCTGGGTCGTCTGATTCATCGAACCACAAATAAACAATATCCTTTTTCTCATCGCGCACCTCCTGCTGTGGCCCGGGAGCTCCTACGGCTCCCGAACGCCCGGGCGCACGGCGGTCATTCTCCCCCCATCCTCGCATTCGCCTACCGCCTGCGTACCCAATCGCAGCAAAGACAGGCCGGAAATTCGCTATAGTCCAGCTTTCCAAAGTTCCTTCTGATCGAGGACAACACAGGCCCATTCCAGATTTCCATGACACTCTGGAAGTTCAGATCTCCTACGCACTGAACGCCGTTGTAGTCCATGCAACAGGTAACGGCTCTGCCGTCGCAGAGCACCGACAGGGCTGACCAGGGGTAAAAGCAGACAGACACTATCCTTTCTCCAACAGGGTTGTAAGCCCTCCCGCCTCCAAAGTTGTCCAAAGAGCTGAAATTCAGGCAGTCACCGGCTTTCTTGTCCAGGACGGAGCGCCACAGAGATTGAAACTCCTCCGTCCTGGCGCCATTGGCTTCCTGGGGCAGATATTGAAGAATCAACTTCGGAGTCCTTTTATTCAGTTCCTTCCTTATCCTCACAAACTCCCTGATGTTGCGAAACGCCACATTGAAATCCAGCCGTCTCATGGTGGCGTGATAGGATTCTTCGTCGGTGCCGTAAAAACTGATCTTCATCGTGTCCAATCCCGCATGAATGATCTTTCTCGCTGTTTCGGGGAAGAGTAACGAGGCATTGGTGACGAGATACGTATGCTTTATCCCGCAGGTCTTTGCGAGCTTGATCCTTTCCGGCAATGATTCATCCAGCAGCGGTTCTCCAAACCCGTGCAAATGTACGACGGGTTTCCGTCTCGCGCCGGACACTTCTTTTATGATCTTCTCGAATAATCCAAATTCCATGAAGCCGCGTTTCCTGGTTAGCGTCTCGCGAGGGCACATGACACACTGCGCGTTGCAGCAGTTTGTATTCTCGATTAGGATCACGGCGGGCAATGGAAGATGGGTTCGGTAGTACGGATAGAAGATCAAGGGGGTCTTGGCCAATGACAACAAACCCCTGGTTATCTTGTCCCGTGCATTGAGAATCATGTTGCTTCTTCGCTCAATGTGGTTATCATGATGCCAAGAACGAAAACCACGGCGGCGAAAACCCCTATGACCGCGGCGTCTCTCAGCGCGGCCATGTTGTCCGCGGACACCATGGATGCCCGCAGCCCCTCATTCACATAATAGAGAGGCAGTACCTTGGCAAACTTCTGCAGGAAATCCGGCATCATCTCGACCGGGAAGAAGGTCCCCGAGAGAAACATCATCGGGAACATGAGGGCGTCTGCCGCGGCGGCGGCGCTCTCCGCCTCCTTCGCGACGCGGGTGAGAATCATCCCGAGCCCGACAAACGCAAAGACGTCAAGCGCAACGAACACCAGGAGCCAGGCATTTATGTCAAGGCTGACCTTGAACACACCGTAGCTCACCAGCAACATCACAATCGTGGACAGAATGGCGAGGATGAACTGGTACAGGACGTTCGACAGGACCCAGTCGGTACGGGTGATGGGGGTGGTGGACAGCTTCCTGAGGACGCCCTTCTGCCGGAGTTCCGCATTCACGTTCACCGAACCGAACAGGCTTGCCGTCATTATCGCCATTGCGATGATCCCCGGGACGAAGAATTCGATGAACCGGTATTTCTTTTTAAGGATGGATGTCTCTGCCAACTTGATGAACGGCGGCTTTCCGGACATTTTCTGGTTTATCCCGGCAAGCACCATGTTCAGGACCTGCATCTTGGTGGTCACCCCAAAGGAACTCGGGTCGTGGACCGCCGTGAGGGAAACGAATGCATTGGGGTCGTTGAGCTCCTTCCCGTGCATCAAGGACTCTTCACAGCCTTTGGGGATAATGAGGACAAGGTTCCGCTTATTGTCCCTGGCATACTGCGCGGCGTTGATGTCAGGGGCGACCCGGGTAATCTTGAATCTTCCGCTGAGGCTGATAGCCTTCAAGATCTGTGCGGACGACGTTGTCTGGTCGAGATCCTGCACGTCCAGATCGAAAATTTCGTTGCCTCTTTCCATAAAAATGGTGCCGAAGACGAGTATCAGGATCACCGGGAAGGCAATCCTGAAAAACACGACCGTCTTGTCGCGGTAGAAACTCTTCACGCTCACGACAAGATTTGCTCCGATAACGCGCAGGTTCATTCCGCCCCCTTTTCACCGGCGGGGTCCTCGTGGAGGGTTTCGCCGGTGAGTTTCAGGAACACCTCTTCCAGGTTGGGCTTGCGAACGTCCAAGCAGAGGAACGACGCCCCGCCCTCCTTGATGGCGTTCAGTACCTTCCGGACATCGTCCGTGTGCTCCAACCGGACCTTGATGTTCCTGTGGTTGTCATGGACCGGTTCGAAGCCGATCTTCCGGATGATTCCAGCGGCACTTTTCTCGACGGACTGAAGCGTGAGCACCATGTAATTCGCATTGTCTTCTATGAGCTGAGCGGGAGAGTCCATCGCGATGATCTTCCCCTTGGCGATAATGGCAACCCTGTCGGCAAGAAGCTCCGCTTCCTCCATGTAGTGCGTGGTGAGAAATACCGTCTTCCCCTTGTTCTTCAGACCCAGCAGGACTTTCCACACCTCGCGCCTTGAGCGGGGGTCGAGCCCCGTCGTCGGCTCGTCGAGGAACACGACTTCGGGGTCGTTCACGAGGGCAACGGCGATTCCGAGGCGTTGCTTCAAGCCCCCGGAGAGGCCCTTGAATTGCTCATTGGACTTTTCCTTAAGGTCCACAAGCCCTATCAGCCCATCGACATCGCTGTTCCTGCAGCCGAAAATCCGCGAGTAGTACTGGATGGTCTCCCTGACCGTTATCCTGTCGAACGAGTTGAACCCCTGCGGCAGGACGCCGATGCGGGGGACAATGTCGCGCTTCCTTTTCGTGATGTCCATGCCGAGAAGGAGCACCTTTCCCGATGTGAGCGTGCGGATCATCTCGATGATCTCGACGGTAGTGGTCTTGCCGGCGCCGTTCACGCCCAGGAATGCGAACACTTCGCCTTTCCTGACAGTGAACGATATGTCGTTGACCGCCAGCAACTCCCCGTAACGCTTCGTCAGTCTCTCGACTTCGATGGCGTATTCAGTTTCTTTGGTCATGGATCGATATTTTACCTCTATGGGGCACTGAAGTCAAGACACCGCCTCCACCCGTCGCCTCATCGATGTTGCCGATTCAAGAGGGCGATGGAAAGCCACATCTTCGCCCGGGGAAACGAACGTACCCATAGGGCCCGGCCGGCGCCTATGGGAAACCGCACCAGGGCCTTGTCTGATAAACCCACTGGGAAGCTATACCCACCCTCCCTCCCTACCGCCCCCTTCGCTGATGGATAGACGGTGATTTGCCGCGGATCCACGAGATGGAATGCGCATCCCAGGGCCTTGACACAGGCTTCCTTGATAGACCAGAGAAGGGCGGATGCCTTTCCCAAATCTCCGCCCGCCAACCTCAAGGCATGTTGAAGCTCTTGTGGATGGAAGACCCGGTGAAAGGGGTATTCGCTCTGGAATTCATCGGTCCCTGCCACATCGATGCCGATATCAGAGTCATCTCCACAGAGGGCGGTCCAGACTTTTCCTCCACCCTCGCTGAAGGAGATGGCCGGACCCAGATATTCTCCCAACAGAAGATGGGGCCTTCCAAGCGGGCTGTATGCCACCTGAATTGGGAAAGCAGGTCTCTTGGAGGAGTGACGGCATTTCCGAAGAGGACTTCCCACAGCCGCCAGGTGATCCCACAGGGTGGAGACGAGGCGGTGCTTGAGGGGTTTGGCGGCACATGGCCCACATGGTAAGGATGCATAGAAGACGGGTCCCCTTCCATGAACGAAACTCACGGGATGAACGGTGAATTCCGGGTGCATATCAAGACTATTGTTTGCTAAGACTGTCATGGCTAAAGACCTGACACCTGAAACCTCACTCCGAAACCCAGTGCATCCGCAATCCATAAGCCTCCATGATGGTGCGGCCTTGATCATCAATCCCTCTTGCGTCCCAGGCAACACCTTCGTCGTCCTGCGCCCGCATGCGGGCCTCAAGCGTTATCTGTTCCCCCACCCGGCATTTTCGCAAAAACCTCATCTCCTTTATCTCCATAGGAATCATCGATCGCCGCTCCGATGGGTGCATGGCGGCAGTGTGGAAGCCGGCCAACTGCAAAAGGGCCTCAAAAAGGTAGGGAGAGTATTGGTACCGGGCGTTCCGCAGATTTGCGAAATCACTTGTCTCCCGGTAGGTGGTTCGGCCCCTCACTACCCCCGGACCTGCACCATCAAGGAACTCTATCACGCGATACCTGCCTTCGAGGCCGCTGCGGTCTTTGTACCATTTATGCACCTTCTTATGTTTCATGGGCCTTGTCCGCAGTTCATCCAGCCGGACGGGAAAATCCTGGAACCCCTCCCCGAGATATCCTCCCCCGCCATCCCCCCCATCGAGGATCACCTGGCCCTTGCAGTGGGGGGTGAAGCGGTCGGTCAATCTCCCGGTGGGGGAGATCTCCTGTGTTGCGAGAGAGACCTCGCACCATACCTCCCGAAGGCCGTTGCCGGTCCTGCGGCAGGAGATTTTGGAAGGCCGTGGAACCCCGGGAGGACATTGGATCATGTCCATGAGCCGCACCCGGCGAACTCCTCGCACCTGCAGGTGGGGATACAGGATCCGGGCGGCTTCCATGAATGCCTCCAGAACCATGGCGGCTGAGACAAGAGGATGCTTGATGAACTTGAAGGGTCTGTGATCCGCAATCCAAAGATCCTTCTCCAGGGAGAAGGATCTGAAGGCCTCCAATTCCTCCCGGCGGATATCCAGGCAAGAGATTCTTTCTATCATGGGGAAGTCCTCGGGGCTGAAGGACACGGCGCCTCCATCCAGTTCTCCACTGGGGGAAGGACGAATTGTATCATTGAGCAGTGCCGTCCTCACGGCCGGCAGCCTCCTCATGAACATCACCCAATCGTCTTCGGCCGGGGCTACAAAGAGCTCCCGGCAGAAAAGCCCCGCAAGCTCATTTACATGGATGTATGCCGCGCCCTTCCGCTTCATCAGCTCACGGACCTCCGGATCCTCGGCCATGCCCGCCCCCTCGACAGGGGGAAGCATCAAAGCCTTGAACCGGATGGCGCCGTTTTTCCGGTGGAGGGTTTTGAGCAGCGCAGACATCATCCGATTGGCCGCGGCGTAGTTGGCCTGGCCGGGATTTCCCTGGATCGCGGCCGCCGAAGAGAGGCCCACGAAAAACCTCAAACCGGCCCCCTCCGCGGCCGAGAACAGATTCCAGGCCCCGAGGAATTTGACGTCCGTGACCATGGAGAAATCATCCGGGGTTATTTGGCTTAAGAGACCGTCCCTGAGAACCCCGGCGCCGTGAATGATCCCGTCGATCCTGCCATAACGGCCTGCCACCTCGCCCATGGTCGCGCGGACCGCTTCGGGGTCGGTCACATCGCAGGTATGGTATGTTGCATCGATCCCTGAGGAGTGTAAATCCGCCAGGGTCCGGGCGATCTCCTGGGCTCGCAAATTGTCAGTCCCCGGCGAGGAAGACGAAGGCTCGCTGTGCGGCCCCGCTGGCGGGGAGCATTGAT
>JBBSAR010000075.1:0-12775 GCA_038252125.1 Desulfatiglandales bacterium | reverse complement strand
TTATTGGTAGTCCCAACGGGAATCGAACCCGTGTCTCCGGCGTGAGAGGCCGATATCCTAGACCGCTAGACGATGGGACCCCTGAAAAAAGCAAAGAGTAAGCATTTCAGAGCAAGGATTAAAAACCGGGCGGATTCAGATTTTATTACCGCCTGCTTCCTTCTGCTCACTGCCTACTCATCACTGTTTCTTTCTGGCTGGGGGACGAGGACTCGAACCTCGGTTAACGGGGCCAGAACCCGCCGTATTACCACTATACGATCCCCCAGGAAAGTGGCAACTTATTCAACCATCCCTGAAAAGTCAAGTAAAAAAACAGGTCCGATTAATTTGCAGTCGTCTTCCAGCACCGAACCAGATGGCCGGCATCCACTGTATAGAGGGGGATCTCCTCCTTCCTGCAACGGCCCTCCACCAGCGGGCACCTTCCCTGAAAAAGACAGCCCGGCGGTGGGTCCAGGGGGCTTGGCACATCTCCCTTGAGAGAGATTAACTCCTTTTTCCGTAGCGGGTCCGGGATGGGCACGGCGGACAGAAGAGCACTGGTGTATGGGTGAAGAGGCTGGTTGAAAAGCTCATCAGCCTCGGCATATTCCATAATGCGGCCCAGGTACATGACCGCGATCCTGTCGCTAAAATATCCCACCACATTCAGATCATGAGAAATGAAGAGATAACTGAGATGAAACTGTTGCTGCAGGTCTTTGAGGAGATTGATAATCTGTGCTTGTATGGACACATCAAGGGCCGAAACCGGTTCATCGCAGATAATCAGGGAGGGATCCACACTCAGCGCCCTTGCCACTCCCACCCGCTGCCGCTGTCCGCCGCTGAACTCATGGGGATAACGATCCGCCACGCGAGGAGATATCCCCACTTCTTCGAGGAGCTGGTTTCTTCGGTCCGTTCGCATTTTTTTGGTCAGCCCCATGCCTCGCAAACCTTCGTCAATCGATTGTCCGATGGTCATTCGGGGATTGAGAGAGCTGTATGGGTCCTGGAAAATGATCTGCATCTCTTTTCGAAGCGGACGCATCTCCTTTGAGGTCAGGGGCGCCATATCCTTTCCTTTGAAGATCAATTTTCCCCCATCGGGTTCCAGGAGTTTTAAAATCACCCTTGCAACGGTCGATTTCCCGCAGCCGCTCTCCCCCACAAGCCCCAGGCTGCCGCCCTCTTCAATGGTGAAATCCACCCCGTCAACTGCCTTGACCCAGGCCGAGACTTTCTGGAAAAAGCCCCTTCTCACCGGAAAATATTTCTTCAGGTCTTCCACCTTCAAAATGTTTTGCGGATCAGTTTCCACGCTCTTCCCTGTCTTGCGTTTTGAATTCCAGGTCATAGATCACCGGACACCTGCTCAGATGACCGTTTCCATAGTCGCACATCACCGGAAAAACGGATCGGCAGGTCTCCAGCGCGGAAGCACATCGGGGATGAAAGGGACAACCCTCGGGTTTATGGGAAGGATTGGGGACCGAGCCCGGGATGCTGTGGAGTCTCTTCCCTCGGCTCGACCTGCTCGGGAGAGAAGCCAGGAGACCGCGTGTATAGGGATGACGGGGTTCTGAAAAGATCTGTTCCGTATTTCCCTGCTCCGCAATCAACCCCGAATACATCACGTAGACCCTGTCCGCAATATTGGCGACCACCCCGAGATCATGGGTGATATAAAGAATGGACATGGAAATCCTTTTCTGGATCGATCGCAGGAGATTCAGGATCTGGGCTTGTACGGTAACGTCCAGGGCCGTCGTGGGTTCATCCGCGATGATCAGGTCGGGGTTGCATGCCAGGGCCATGGCGATCATCACCCTTTGCCTCTGTCCGCCACTTAGTTGATGGGGGTAATCCCGCAATTTTTGCTCAGGCGAAGCAATTCCAACATCCTTTAAGAGCCTGATGCACCTCTCTTTTAAAGCCTTCGATTCCAAATTTTCATGAACCTGGATGGCCTCCTCGATCTGATTTCCGATGGTGAAGACCGGGTTGAGGGAGGTGAGGGGTTCCTGAAATACCATGGCGATCTGGTTGCCTCGGATCTTTTGCAACTCCGCGTCTTTCAGGCCGAGTATATTTCTTCCCTTGAAAAGAACCTGGCCGGAAACAATCTCGCCGGGGGGTTGGGGAACAAGGCCCAGGACGGTAAGAGCGGAAACCGTTTTTCCACATCCGCTTTCCCCCACCAGGCAGACCGTCTCCCCTTTCCCCACGTCGTAGCTGACGCCGTCTACGGCGCGTGCCGTGTCGTCCCTTCCGTGGAAATAGACCTTCAGGTCCCGTACGGAAAGCAGAGGCTGGTTGTTCGTATTCATTCTCTCTATTTTTCCCTGAGTTTGGGGTTCATGGCATCTTTGAGGCCCTCGCCGAACAGATTGAAACAGAGCACCACAACGAGAATGGCCGTACCCGGAATAAAGGTCAGCCAGGGGGCGTCGAAGATAAAGCGCTTCCCGTCCGCGAGGATGTTTCCCCAGGTGGCATGCGGGGGCGGAACGCCGAAACCCAAAAAGCTGAGCCCTGCTTCCGTCAGGATTGCGGTGGCGATGCCTATGGTAGCGGACACAAGCACCGGAGCAATGGCATTGGGCATCATATGGCGGAAAATAATTCTGAGATTCTTTACCCCCAGGGCCTTTGCGGCCGCAACAAAGTCCTGCTCTCGTAAAGACAGGAATTCGGCCCGAACAAAGCGGGTGGTGCCCATCCAGCTCGTAAGTCCGATGACGATCATGATATTGTACATGCTTGCGGGCAGAAGGGCCACAACGGTCAAAATCAGAAAGAAACTGGGGAAACAAAGCATGATATCCACCAGCCGCATGATAATGGTATCCATCGAAACCGCATTTCCGTGGGCTATTTTGTACCACTTCGGGGCATTCTTTTTTCGAAAACTCCGCTTTAAAGCGATAAGCAAGGCGATGGAGGCACTTCCAATAAGAAGCAAGGCAACCCCCGCGGGCCCTTTCCTCAGTCCCAGCAGAACAAGGCCGGCAAACAGGATGGCGCCGATCAGAACGTGATCATATTTAATATAGCTCTGTCCGAAATATCCTGCTATGCCCCCCATGAATATGCCCACCAGAACGGAAATTCCGACGGCTACAAATCCAACGGTCAGGGAGACCCACGCCCCTTGGAGCATCCTGGCAAACACGTCCCTTCCCAGATCATCCGTGCCGAAAAGATAAATACCCAGTTTGGGGGCCTCTCCTTGTTCCAGGGTATCCAGGTTGGGCCTGGCAAGAGGAGGAAGAAGCTTTTCCTGCAATCGGATCAAAGCGGGATTGATGACAGGGTCCTGCCCGGAGGTGAGAACCAGTCCCACAACGGCCGTGAAGAAGAAAAGAAGAAAAATCACCAGACCCAGAATGGCCAGCCTGTTTTCCTTGAAAAGAAGCCACAGCTCCTGCAGCCTTGTGCGTCTCGGGATCTCCGGATGCTGCAATATTTGTTCAGAGGGAATCATAGCCGGATCCTGGGGTCTACAACAAGGTAAAGAAGATCCGACAGAAAAGTTCCCGCAAGAACCAGTACGGCCGAAATGAAGTTCACGGTCAGGATAATGGGGTAATCCCTTGCCAGAATGGCCTCATAGGCCATTCTTCCCATACCGGGCCAGGAAAAAATGGACTCGATGATGACCGACCCGCCGATCAATCCGGGAAGGATCAATCCGAACATGGTCACAAAGGGCAGCAGGGCGTTTCTCAGGGCATGCTTGTAGTGCACCTGTTCGGACGGCAGGCCTTTCGCCCTTGCGGTACGCACATAGTCCTGGCCTTCCACTTCAAGCATCTGGCTGCGAACATATCGGGAGAGAACCGCGATGCCGCCCGTGGCGCCGAGTATGGAGGGAAGCAGGAGGTGCCAGATGCGATCCATAAAGACATGGGGCCACGAATAGGTGCTTAGGCCGAACGTCTCCATTCCGATGACCGGAACATGGAGCACGGTCACCGTCAGGATGATCAGGATGTAGGCGAAGAAAAACCCGGGGATGGAAATCAGCAGGTAGGCAAGAAAAGTGGCGCTCCTGTCGTACAGGCCCCCCCGGGATATGGCCGAACGGATCCCCACCGGAAAAGACAGGGTCCAGGTGAGGATGGTCCCCACGATGAACAGAGGAAGGCTGTTCAAAAAACGTTCCCATATCTTCAGAAGGACGGATTGGTTGTCCTTCCAGGAGACAATCTTTCCCGTAAAAAGCCCCTTATAAAAATAAAGATACTGGCTGTAGAGCGGCTCGTTCAGATGAAATTCCTTTTTGAACCGCTCCACCATTTCCGGGGTGAATTTGGGATTCAGGGGGTCCACCTGGCTCGGTTCTCCAGGCGCCAGGTGGATGATAAGAAAAGAGACGACGGACACGAAAAAGAGCGTGATGGTCTTTTGAATGATGCTTCGTCCAATGAAAGAAAACATGCGCTTTTACCCCTACCAGTTTTCAGGCGTAAGTGACGGCATCTCAGGAACCTTCACCCATTTGTTGAAATCAAAGGTGTAGTTCCCCGTCTTGGTGGGCTTGATTTTTCTGTACGCCATCACGCCGTCCTTATCCAGATCCCTGATGACAATTCTTTTGTCCAGCACGGCCGTCCATTTCCCCACATACAAAAAGGTGTAGGGCTGCTCCCGCGCAATAATTTCATGAAGTCTGTGGCAGTACTGCACCTGTTTTTCATGATTGTATTCCCGACGTATTTTCAGGATGAGTTCATCCGCCTCTTTGTTCTTGAATCCCACAAAATTCAACTGATAGGGGTGCGTTTGGGACGAATGCCAAACCTGGAAAAGATCCGGTTCTATCCCCATAACCCAACCCAGGACCACTGCATCGAAATCCGCCTTGTCCACCCTCTCCTGAATAAAGACCGACCATTCGAGCACGTCCGTTCGCACGTCTATGCCGATCTGCTTCCAGGCATCCTGGGCTATCGCCAGAACCGCCTTCCTGATGTCATTTCCGCTATTGGTAATGAGGGTAAAAGCAAATCGCTTTCCGTCTTTTTCGAGCCATCCCCGCGCGTTTTTATGCCACCCCGCTTCTCCTAATAATCTGAGGGCGCCTTGCGGATCATAGGGAATCGGGGGGATCTTGTGATCGTAATAGTCGGTCTGTTTGACAAACGGCCCGGTGATTCTCTCTGCCTGTTTATAGAGCACATAGTCAATCATCTTATTCACGTCTATGGCCATGCTCAAGGCTGTTCGTACCCTCACATCATTGAAGGGCGCCCTTCTCATATTATATCCGATATAGGTATAGCCGAAAGAGTCACCCGAAAAGCACTGGAATCTCGTATCTTTTTCCAGCCTTGCCACCTGATGGGGCTGCACGTCGTAACTGTCCAGCGTGCCGGAATAAAATTCCATCTCCTGGGTCAAAAGATCGGGGATGATCCGCAGGAAAAATTTCTGATAATGTGGAGCACCTTCCCAGTAGTGGTCGAAAGCCGACAGCGCTATGAACTGATCGGACTTCCATTCGTCAAAAAGAAAGGGCCCGCACCCAACCGGATGCCGGTTGAAGCTGCTCTGCCGAATAGAGAATTTGTCGGGGGGTATGCCAGCGGCTTTCGCCTCCTTTAACATGACCTTTCGATTCAGCAGGTGTTCCGGCAGGATGCCCATTCCCCATGTTCCCAATGCCGGAGAATAGAGTCTTTTGTAAACGATTCGAACGGTCAAGGAATCTATCACCTGCACCTGTTTCACCGGTTCAAAATCGGATAATCTCGGAGAAAGATTTGCCGGATCCAAAATGGCGTCATAGGTGAATTTCACATCCCCCGCGTCAAAGACGTGTTCGTCGTGGAATTTCACGTTCGGCCTGAGATGAAAGATCAGCACGGGATTTTGCTCAGTGGCGGGGAGGATCTCCTTTACATAGACCGCCCTTGTCTTCTCGTCTACCGGAGTTTCCATATCCAGGAAGGATGTCCCGTCAAAGGAGGAAAAATAGTCTTTTCCGAGAAGCTTTGCAAGATTTTCGAACAGGTCCTGATCCACTTCCGAAAGCGTCAGTTTGACGCGGGCCGGGGCGTGAACGGTTATTTTCACTTTCCTTTTTTCTTTTTCAGTTTCCTCTGTTCGGACAGTTTGCCGCGTATCGGGAGGGATGAGCGTGACCTCTTTGATTCGATGAAGAGTAGCGCGCAATTTTTGGTCCGTGATTTCCTTGTCCCCCATGGCCTCCTGGATCATTTGAACCACATCCCGTGCGGTTATAACGCCTTTTCCCGGAACCGCGGCCTTGTCGTTGAGGTTAAAATAGGCCTCCTCGCTGATTTCCCAGGCAGTGGCAAGACGTCCTCTGAAATGTAACTCGTCATCATAATCAATCAGGCCTTCGAATACCATGGACTCGATACGGCTGCTTGTAGAGTTGGCCGAAAGAATAGGATTGAGCAGGGTGGCGTCTCCCAGGGTGGCCGTAATATATTCGTGAAGGCGATCCGGGTTTCCCTTGGTTTGCTGTTCGTAGGAGGGAACCCACAGATAGGACTGAAAAAGAAAGAGAAGAATGAGGGTAGGAATTAATATCAGCAGGCGTTTAATTGTCATTTCAGATAGATGGCGGCTTTGACATCGTTGTTTTGCCGGAAAGGGCCGGCGCCCCGCATAACGCAGACATCGCTTCTCAATAATTATGGAGCGAAACAATGTCAAGGGAAAAGCCGGTCCGGACGGGATTTCGGCCGGGTATGCAAGTGGAACCGCTCTTTTCAACTTGACGGGAGGGGATCGAATATCAATAATAGAGCTGTCAAACAACAGGTTGAAAAATAGAGTCTCTTAAGAGAAGCTGTTAACCTTGAGAGCTTACTGCAAAAGTCCGATATTGTATGGAGGGTGTAAAAGAGATGAATGTACAGCCAAAGATGGATCCGGAAGTATTGTCCATGGTAATGGAAACCATAGAAAAGTTAGAGAGGGAAAAACTCCCTCTGGAAACCAAACTGGAAATGGACAGAGTGGGTGAATTTCCGGAAAAACTGATCCGGTTTATGCTGGGACCGGATATTGCCCTTCATCTTATTTTCATACCGGAAGAATTTGGCGGACTTGGCGCAGGCGCGACGGAGATAGCCATCGTGTCGGAAAGGATGGCGAAGATGGACCTTGCCATTGCCACGTCTTTCCTGGCCATATGCCTGGGGATGGATCCCATACGGGTCGGCGGCACACCGGGACAGCAGGAAAAATATATTACAAAAATTGCCGAAGAGGGTCTGGTGGTGGCCTATGGCGTCACGGAACCGGAGGCCGGATCCAATGTTCAGGCCTTGAAGACAAAGGCGGAACGTGTGCTGGATGATCAGGGAGAAATCAAGGGGTATAAACTCAACGGGCAGAAACAGTTCATTACCAACGGGGGCGTCGCCCAGCTCTACACGGTTCTTGCCGAGGCCCCGGACGGACCTTCTTTTTTCGTGGTGAAAGGGGGTACGGAGGGACTTATCCCGGGAAAACACGAAGACAAACACGGCATTCGCGCATCGGATACCTGCCCCCTGACCCTGGAAGATCTTTTCATCCCCGTGGAAGACCTCCTGGGGGGCGTGGAAGGCCAGGGATTGAAACAAGCCAATAAGGTGTTTGGATATACAAGGCTCATGGTGGCCACGTTTGGTCTCGGGGGCGGTGTGGCGGCCCTGGAACGGACTGTCAAATATTCGAAAGAACGGGTTCAATTCGGCACAACTCTTGCGGAGAAACAGGGATACACCCACCGGCTCCTGGTCCCCCACGCCGTGCAGCTTGAAGCGGCCCGCGCCTATATTGAAGAGGTCGCAAGAAGGCTCGATACGGATGAGGAAGACCTGCAGGTGGAAGGTTCCATCGCCAAGTATTTTGCCACGGAGGCGGGCGACTCCATGGCCAACGATGCCATTCAGGCATTTGGAGGGTACGGCTATATCCGGGAATACGAGGTGGAAAAGATCAAACGGGACGTGAAAATTCTGACCATCTACGAAGGAACCAGTGAAATCCAGAGAAATATCATTTCCATGTTCCGCATGCGATCAACCGTTCGGTCCAAAGGGGGATTTTACACGGAAATGGCGGACAGGTTGAAGGCCCTTTCCGAGGATACGGGAGGCCCTGCCCTGGCCGGCGCCATTTCGGCGATGAATACCGTTATTTTAGGGGCAAGGGCCGGCAAACTCACCAAGTCCCAGCACGTGATGTTTCTCCTGGCTGATATGATGACCTGGGCGGAGACGGCCAAGGCCCTCTGCCACAAGGCAGCGATGCATCGGGAAGGACAGATTCGCACACCTGCCTTTGTGAAAGCGACCGCAAGATTATTTGTTAGGGAAACGGTCGAAAAAATTTATTTTAACAGCCTGAAAATAGGACAGGGTTGCGGCATGGCTGTTCCCGAAATTGTTGAAGCCGCAAAAGGACTGCCCGTAGGCGTCATCCTCCAGGATTATCTTCACGACATGGATCTGGTCGCGGCGGAACTGGTGGAGTAAAGGGATTCAGTGGCCCAAAAAAGATATTATCGTCGGCCGAAACCTTCGCGTTCCGGTAAAAAAGAGCGTTTCAGAGAAGAACCAGATTATTCACAACCAAGGATAGACCCGGTACTCAAGCCCTTTTTTGAGCAAATCGGCGTTCCCGAGAAAACCCCTTTCATCCCGGATCCTTTTCAATTGGAAGCGGTGGAGGCCGCCATGGACCATGATGTCCTGGTGACCGCCCCAACCGGATCGGGGAAGACCTGGATTGCCTCCCATGCCATCTATGAGTATCTCGCAAGGAATATGCGGGTCTGGTACGCTTCCCCCCTCAAGGCCCTCTCAAATTCCATCTATCAGCAATTCATCCGCGAGTTCGGTCCTGAAAATTGCGGCATTATCACCGGCGACAGAAAGGAAAACCAGGACGCGCCGGTCATTGTGGGCACCACGGAGATCCTGCGCAATCAGCTTTACGATGCCATGCACAAAGGGGTGAATATCCGTACGGATCTTGTTATCCTTGATGAAGCCCACTATCTGAATGATCCGGAACGGGGCGTGGTGTGGGAGGAAGTGCTGATCTATCTGCCGCCGAGGGTAAAGCTTCTGCTCCTTTCCGCCACCATATCGAACCCGCGGGATGTATGTGCCTGGCTGGGAAAAATCCGGAAAACTTCAAACAGGGTGATCCAGAGCCATATCCGGCCGGTTCCCTTGAAAACGCTTTTTCTTTTTCCGGACGGTCTTATGACGCCCCTGGGGAGTTTAAAGGGTCTGGACTCAAAGGTAAAAACCTTTCTTGCCGAGAGTGCCAATATCAGGGGCAGGCACGGGGCCCCCGATTATGGAAAGATGTTGAAATGCCTTAGAGAACTGGATCTTCTACCGGCCATCTTTTTTCTCAAGTCGAGGGCGGATTGCGACAATGCCGTCCTTACCTGCCAACCAAGCAGAAAGGTCTCCCAAAAACGAAAACTCAAGGCAGTGCTGCAGTCTTTTCTGCTGGAATATCCACATCTGAAGGAAAACCGGCAGATTGAATATCTTTTAGACTCTCTGGTCGGTTCTCACCATGGCGGGCAACTTCCCTATTGGAAGGTACTTATCGAAAAATTGATGAACCAAGGTCTCCTGGAAGCCATTTTCTGTACCTCCACGGTGGCTGCCGGGGTGAATTTTCCTGCGCGGACCGTGGTTCTGCTTCAGAGCGATCGCTACAACGGCCATGAATTCGTCGACTTATCGGCGGTGGATCTCCAGCAGATGATCGGCAGGGCGGGCAGAAGGGGAAAAGACAATATCGGTTTCGCATTGACCATACCGGGGCCCTATCTGAAACCCGGGTTGGTGCAAAAGCTGGAGGACGCTTCCCCTGATCCCGTTTCCAGCCAGATCCATATCAATTTTTCCATGACCTTGAACCTCCTTCTTTCCCATTCCCCGCTGGAGATAAAAGATCTTCTGGAACACTCTTTCGCGGCCCACCAATATGGCCCTGCAAATCCTGAGCTGGAAGAAAGAACTATCCGTCTTGCAAACAAGATTCGGAAACTCCTTCCCGAGGCCCGGTGCGACAGCGATGATCCCGGAGAGATTTATGATCAGATCCTGATTCGATCGTCCCTGATCCGGAACATGGAAGCGGCCCGGATTGCCAGGTTTCGGGAAAACAAGGAGAGCAGTGGGCCGGGCGCCCTGACGCCGGGAAGGCTTTTCCTTCATAAAAACAACAAAGTCTACATGGTCTTCAAGACCTATTTCGACCGGGGAAGGCTGGTATGCGCTTCGCACAATATCTTGAAAAAAGATCCCGAAAAACCACGAAAACTCAAATTGAAAAGGGTGGATCTCCATCAGATTCAGGTTGTTTTCGATCAAGTTGTGCGTATTCCCGAGGACTATTCAAGGGACGAACTGGATCGCATTTTCGACGAAATCGCTCTCGAAACCCTGAAACCGCTGGGAGAGGCGCCATCCGATATTTTTCCGGAGGGCGACGAATCTCTTCGCCTGAGAGAAAGGATGGCGGCCCTGCCCTGTGAAGCGTGTCCGCACAATAGTCTCTGCCACGCGGAAAAGAAGAACCGGATTCTGCGAATCCTGGAGGAATTCCAATCGGTCATTGCGGGGATGGAAGGATCCGGCGGCGGATTGTGGCATAGCTTCAAACGGCATCTGCGTTTTCTCAAGGAAACGGATTTTGCGGATGAACACGGCAAATTGACGGTCGATGGAAGGTGGGCATCCAATCTCAGGCTGGATCAACCCCTCCTCATAGCCGAAGCCATCAGAAAGGGGGCGTTTGAAAATATCGTCCCCGAAAATATGGCGGGGGGGCTCGCTCCTTTCGTCTGGGACAGGGGTCAGGATGTGGACATCCTCTTGAGAGAGGAGATGGATCTACGTCCCATGCTGGATACATTCGGCCTCATTCAGGAAAGAATTCTGGAGCTCAGGAGATTGAAATCGAGCAGGGGTTTCGAGGGGCCGCCTCTTCTCTACTGGCCCGCGGCGGCGGTCTACCTGTGGGCAAAAGGGATGACCTGGGAGGATTTGATCCTAACAGTGCACGTGAGCGAGGGGGATATGGCTTCCCTGATCATGAGAACGGCAGACCATCTCAGACAAATAGCCGCCCTGAGAGATACCCATCCCGACATCGCCGCGGCGGCTTCAAAGGGCATTGAGTGTATATTGCGGGAACCGGTCTATATCCCTTAACCGGACGCTGCCTGATGAACGAAGCCTGTAATGACGAACGCATCTTTTGCCCATGCTCTGCTCCTCCCTGCAGTCAGTCCTATTGCAAGAATTTTTTCCCGTAACCGGATTGGCTGCGAGTTGATCAACTACCATATGTGGTGGTTGTGAGAATTTCCGGTTCCACGTAGAAAAAATAATTGTGTATTTGAGTGCGTAAGGCTTATTGCAGGTTTTTGCTGGCGTGAATTCTTTGTGATACTTCTAAGATCAGTCAACTGGTTGGAGCCTCAAAGCGAATTTTTGCACCTGTTATATCTTGTGACTGTGTAGCGGTTTTAAATTTTTCGTTGATATGGAAAAGTTTCTTCATTTCCTGGTGAGATCCCGGGGAATTGGTCTACGAAAGCGAAATCTCTGACTTCAAGGCTGGCATATGTAACCTTGCTTTTGACACTTCTACATTTTTCGATTTACAAGTGGTTGAAAATCGGTCTAAATTGGCTCAAGGGCTGTGCAAACATAATGCACGGAATCTTTGATGTTCAATTGTCAGCATAAAACTCGTAGGGCTAATTATACAGAGATGTCCCGACAAATCCGGTTTTTGGGAGCAAACTATGGTAGAAAAAGAGGATAAAATCACTCAAGTGGACATCCCTGACCATATTCTGCAAAAATGGCAAAATATTGTCGATAACATGGCAAGCTTAATAGGCGTACCTGCTGGCCTAATTATGCGAATTGTTGAGCCGGATATCGAAGTATTCGTCTCCAGCAAAACCTCAGGTAATCCATATCATCCTGGAGACAAAGAGCATTTGCATGAATCAGGCTTATATTGCGAGACGGTCATCAAAAACAGGGAAAGCCTTCGTGTGCCCAATGCCCTCTCTGATAAGAAATGGAGAAATAACCCCGACATAAAACTCAATATGATTTCTTACATGGGTTTCCCTATTCAATTTCCAACTGGAAAGGCATTCGGAACGATCTGCGTTCTTGATAATAAGGAAAACCCGTATTCGGATAATTTCATACAGCTTATTCGCAATTTTGCGGAAATAATTGAGAGTAGTCTTGAACTTATATACATGAATCATATCCTGGGAGAGAAGAACAAACGATTCAGCGATTATCTATCAGAGATTAAAACACTCCGAGGAATTTTACCTATTTGCTCATATTGCAAACAAATTCGTGATGACAAGGGTTACTGGAGTCAGATTGAATCATATATTCGTAAACATTCCGATGCTGAATTCAGCCATGGTATTTGCCCTGAGTGTGCAAAAAAGCATTATCCGGATCTTGATCTCTATGAAGATGAAGGCACGCTCATTTTGGAGGTCAAAGCGACATAACCAAATTACACATTCTTTTGATATTCCAAACAAAATATGAAAGATACATGTTCCAGCCTTGCGCAAATCGGCTGCCCTGAAACGGAAGTTTACGATACGTAAGGTTGCTATTAGGTCCAATACCCGTGAATGAATGTCATTCACCGTTCCGTCCTCGTTCCCACGGAGGACGGCAGGAACGAGGAGTAACGGCATAGGTTATTCAGACGGGGGCGTCATTCCCGCGGACGCGGG
>JBBSAR010000074.1:0-12844 GCA_038252125.1 Desulfatiglandales bacterium | reverse complement strand
TCACCCGGGATTCGTGCATGACTTTCTTGAATGCTCCGGCATCTCCCGTCACCCTGCCAACGACGTTGACGGCGCTGGCAGGGACGATCCTGTCGCCGGTGCTCATGGGAGTCGGGCCGAAAAAGATACAGAATGCCTTGCCCGGAGGCCAGTAGGCCAGATCCCCCATCTGAACTTCTTCCACGGCGGTTTCTTCCAGTTCCGCTTGCACCGGGATGGTGAAATAAATTTCGTCGCCCCATAAATCAAAAGAAGCCTGGAAGGGGAGGGCGGCCAAGATCACTTTTGCCGTAGGAGTTTCGTTTAATTGCGCGGGGATCGTCAGGTCACCGATGGTGATGCGAATATTCATGAATCCGGCCCCCCTTTGCTTTTTCTTTCTTTGAAGTTCAAATTGACGGGGACGTGAGAAAGATGGAACGTGTCCCTGAAATGATTGATCAATAATCGCTCGTAAGAGAAATGCACCTTGTCCGGCCGGTTGACAAATATGACAAATGTGGGCGGTCTGGTGCGGGTTTGCGTTGCGTAAAGGAATTTGAGTCTTCCCCTCCCGATGCGCGGAGGCGGATGCCGCTGGATCGCTTCCTGAAGCGCCCTGTTTAACGGCCCGGTTGTCACCCTGGTGGAAAATTCGGTGAACACCGTGTCTATTTTGTCGAAGAGTTTGATGACCCTTTCACCGGTGAGAGCGGAAAGATTCACGCGCGGTGCGTAAGAAATAAAATGCAGTTGCCTGTCTATGTCGTTTTCCAGGTCTCGCCTTTTTCTCTCCTCCCCTTTGACCAGGTCCCATTTGTTGATGGCCAGAACGAGTCCCCGGCCTTTTTCAAGGGCGTAACCGCAAATCCTGGCATCCTGTTCCGAGACGCCTTCCCATGCATCGATCAGGACGATGGCCACATGGCAGCGATCGAGGCTTTTGAGGGCCTTGATCATGGAAAAGGTATCGATCTTCTCTTTCACCTTCGCCTTTCTGCGCAGTCCTGCAGTATCCACTAATACATACTCCTTCCCTGCATGGCGGAAAACGGAGTCTACGGTATCGCGCGTGGTTCCCGGAAGATCACTTACGACCAGGCGCTCCTGTTTGAGTATCCTGTTTATGAGGGATGACTTTCCCGCATTGGGTCTGCCCAGCACGGCGATCCTGATCTGGTTCGGGTCCTCCACTTCATGGGCGGTCATGGGCAGGTCTTCCATGACGGCCTCCATGAATGACGCGATCCCGTATCCATGCGCCGCGGAAACGGGGAACGGAGTTCCCATGCCAAGTCCGTGAAAATCGAAGATCAGGTGGTCATGTTCGTGCCCGTCCACCTTGTTCACCGCAAGAAAAACTTTCTTCTGCTTTTTTCGCAGGTACTGTGCCATTTCTTCGTCGCCCGGAAGCAATCCCTGCCTTCCGTCCACCATGAAAATAACCCGGTCCGCCTCTTCCACGGCCTTTCTCACCTGTTCCCGTACCTCCCTGAGCAAGGGATCCTGGCCGATATCTTCAAACCCGCCGGTATCGAGAAGGATAAGCGGTTTCCCGTTATAAGTGATCGCCGCCTGTATGCGATCTCTCGTCACTCCGGGCCGGTCGTCCACCAGGGCGTATTTGGTTCTGGAAAGCCGGTTAAACAGGGAGGATTTCCCCACATTCGGTCTTCCGGCAATAGCAATTACAGGAGGCATATTTTGAACCCGTTCTTTTTAGTAGAAATCATCAGAATCTGCCGTTCGGCCCGAGATCGAATGGCGGAAGAGGGATGTCTTCAGCGTACAGGGTCTTGTCGTCAACTTTTTTTATGACCACCTGTTCCATGGGGGATGTGTAAATATATCCAAAAAGCTGATCGTTCAGGGTGATCTTGTAAAGGATCGGAGGGAAATTGATATCCGCATTAAGCCACTTTATAATAGTATTCGCGACGCTCTCATCCGTCACGGGCGCCCACTTATCGTAAGTGATCGATCGCCCGTCTATCCGGGTATCGAACAGGATTGCCGAAGGGCTCTCAATCGACAGCCCGGCATAGGCTACGCCGTATTTCTCCCAATTACGCAAAAGCTCCTGAATGTCATCGCTGTATTGGCCGGTGGCCACGTCTATCGCCGCATAATTGCCAAAAAAGGCGCACCCTTGAATAAATGGCAAGCTCAGAAGAAGCAATAGAAGCATTCCACCATAATATTTGTTTTTACGCATGGCAAACCCTCCCGGATAGATAAAGAATCGTTCGTTGGTATCTTTTTACTTTTTCAAGAAATAAGTTACAAGTTGCAAATTGCAAGTGCGCGCTGAATGATCTAAAGAAAATGATCAGCTTTCTTTTTAATCAGGTAGTCACTTCCGCGGTCTTCTTTCCCCGGGAACCGTGTTCGCGCAGTTTCTGGAGGACCACATAGAGAACCGGAACCAAAACAAGGCTGAGAAAGGTTGCCGCGATCATTCCCCCGAATACCGCCGTGCCAAGGGAATGCCGACTGGCGGCCCCGGCCCCCGTAGCCACTACCATGGGGACCACGCCGAGGATAAAAGCAAAGGCGGTCATGAGGATGGGCCGAAGTCGCTCTCTGGACGCATTAATGGCTGCCTCCACTATAGACATCCCCTGAGCCCTTAATTCCCTGGCAAATTCCACGATCAATATGGCATTTTTGCTGGACAGTCCAATGAGCATGACCAGCCCGATCTGGCAGTAGACATCATTGGCGATGCCCCGGATATGCTGGGCGAGGAGTGCGCCGAGGATAGCGAGCGGTACCGCGAACATGACCATGAGGGGCATGATCCAGCTTTCATACTGGGCTGCCAGAAACAGGAACGCAAAGACCAGCGCCAGGGAAAAGATGTAGGGCGCCATTCCGCCGGCTGCAATCTCCTGGTAAGCCGTTCCGGTCCACTCATATCCGTATTGATCGGTGAGTGTTTTGGATGCCATCTCCTCCATGGCCGCTATGGCCTGCCCCGTACTATAGCCGGGCGCGTTGCCCCCGTAAATAGAAATCGTTCGATACAGGTTATAATGCTTAATGTTCTGGACGCCGCGTATCTGGTTGATTTTGACGAGGGCGCTCAAGGGGACCATGCTCCCGTCGGCGGCGCGAACGTAGAGTTTGTTGATATCTTCTTTTTGTGAGCGATAGGATTTTTCCGCCTGCAGAAAGACCCTGTAGACGCGCCCGAATTTGTTGAAATCATTCACGTACATCGATCCTAAAAAAGTCTGGAGCGTGGTGAAGATATCCGATATGGAGACCTGGAGGCTTTTGGCCTTGGTCCTGTCCAGCTCTACATAAAACTGCGGGTAGTTGACCTCGAAGGTTGTGCTTAAAGGGGTTAGATCCGGCCGGTTTTGCGCTTCATCCATCAATTTTTGCGCCACGGTTCTAAGCTCCGTCAGGCTGCCCCCCGTCAAGTCCTGCAATTCGAATTCAAATCCGCCCGTTGTGCTGAGTCCCTGGATAGGCGGTGGTGGAAACGGGATGATGACAGCCTCGGTAATGTCTCCTGTTCCCGCCATGAAAGCGCCCATGATTCCATCCAGGCTCAGTTGGGGAGTCTTTCTTTTGTCCCATGGCGTGAGCATCACGAAGGCCGCCGCGGATGAGGGGTCCATGGCCGAGTTGAGGAGATTGTACCCGCCGATCATGACCACGCTGGAGATTCCGGGAGTCTCTTTTAAAAGGATTTCTTCCACTTTGGCGCAAACCTTTCCCGTTCTTTCCAACGAGGCCCCTTCGGGCGTCTGGATCATTACCATGAAATACCCTTCATCCTCGGAAGGCACAAATCCCGTGGGCACAATCTGAAACATATAGTAGGTGACGCCGAGAAGTACCGCAAAAACGAGGAGGACCAGGTACCATCCTCTGATAAACCAGTGGACTCCTTTCAGATACTGGTTGCGGGACCACTCGAAGGTCTGGTTGAATTTGCGGAAAAACCAGTTCACTTTTTTTGTTTCTTTTCTCAAAAGCGTCGCGCATAGGGCGGGACTCAGGGTCAAGGCGTTGATGGCTGAGATGCCCACGGAAAACGCAATGGTGAGGGCGAACTGTTTGTAGAGCTGCCCGCTGATGCCGGGCATGAATGCCACCGGAACGAACACGGACATGAGCACCAGTGTGGTAGCGATAATGGGCCCGGTTACTTCGTGCATGGCTTCCTTGGTGGCCTCCTTCGGTCCCATGCCTTTTTCATCCATGCAGCGGGTGGCATTTTCCACTACGATGATGGCATCATCCACAACGATGCCGATGGCCAGCACAAGGCCAAAGAGGGTCAGGGTATTAATGGAGAAACCGAAGGCCTTCAGGACGGCGAATGTCCCCACAAGGGAAACGGGAATGGCGATGGCAGGGACGAGTGTTGCTCTCCAGTTCTGCAGGAAAATGTATACGACAAAGAATACGAGGAGCATGGCTTCCATAAGGGTCTTGACCACTTCCTTGATGGATTCCCGCACAAACAGGGTCGTGTCATAGCTGATAGCATATTTCAGGCCTTTTGGAAATCGTTTGGAAAGCCTTTCCATGTTGGCGTATACGGCATTGGCCACGTCCAGGGCATTGGCGCCTGGCAACTGAAAAACGCCTATGCAGGCGGCCTTTGCTTTGTCCAGGTGGGCGAACCAACCGTAGTTTTCAGCGCCCAGTTCGACGCGTCCCACATCTTTGACCCGCACGACGGAACCGTCCGGTTTGGTGCGAATGATAATGTCTTCAAACTCTTTGGGCGTGGAGAGTCTTCCCTGGGTGTTGATGGAGTAGGTAAAGGTCTGTCCCGGAGGACTCGGGGGATTGCCGATTGTTCCCGCGGCTACCTGCACGTTCTGTTCCTGGACCGCGGAGATCACATCCATGGCGGTCATCTCCATGCTGGTCAATTTGTCCGGGTTGAGCCACAGGCGCATGGCGTACTTCTTTTCTCCGAAAATTTCCACATTGCCTACGCCGGGGAGCCGGCTGAGTATGTCCACGATATTGATGGATGCGTAATTGCTGAGGAAAAGGTCGTCCAAGGTCCCGTCCGGGGAATACAGCGAGATGATCACCACAAAGTCCGGCGACTGCTTTTGGGTGGTTATGCCATATTTACGGACATCATCCGGCACCTGGGGCTGGGCCATGGTTACGCGGTTCTGTACGTCCACTGCCGCGATGTTCAGATCGTATCCCACGTCAAAGGTTACGGTGATGTTGGAGCTCCCGTCATTGGAGCTTATGGAGGTCATATAAGTCATGCCTTCCACGCCGTTGATCTGTTCCTCGATGGGAGTGGTGACCGTTTTTTCAACCACCTCCGCATTGGCTCCGGTGTAGGTGGACTGCACCTGTACGGTGGGCGGCGTAATCTCGGGAAACTGCGCGATGGGGAGCAGGAGAAGGCAGACGGAACCCGCCAGAGAGATCACGATGGAAATGACGCCGGCGAAGATGGGTCGATCAATGAAGAAGTCAACAAACATATGGTTTCCCCGAAAGCTTCTGGTCTATTTCTTGTTTTTGGAATGGGCGGCTGGTTTTTCAGTCGGCGCGTTTTCCATTTTCTTCCCATTCGGGTTCGGGGAAGCGATTATGGGGTGAACCGTCATGCCGGGCCGCACTATCTGCAATCCCTGCGTGATAATCAGCTCACCCGCTTTCAACCCTTTCCAAATGATCTTCCGGTGGTCGTAAAGAAAACCGGTTTCCACGTTTCTCTTTTCCACCTTGTTGTCGTTTCCCACCACATACACATAGCTGCCGGTCTGGTCTTCCCCGATCGCTTGTTCGGAAATCAGGGGGGTGTCGGGGACATCGCGGAGAAAGAGGTCGGCCTGCGCATAGATGCCGGGAAGCAAGGTTTCTTCCGGGTTCGGCACAACGGCCCGCATGTTGATGGTGTTGGCTTTGGGGTCGGCCGTATTGTCAATGAAATCCACTTTTCCCTGGTAAGGGTGTTTTGTTTTGTCCGAGAGAATAATGTCTACCGGGGGGGCCTTGTCTTTTCTGTATTTGAAAATGGTCTGCAGGTCCTTTTCGCTGGGGCTGAAGTAGACGTAAATGGGATCCAGCTGCACAATGGTGGCGAGCTTGGTGTCTTGGCCCCCGGCCCCTACAAGGTTCCCCACGTTGACCAGGGTTCTGCCGATACGGCCTTCCAGGGGGGAGTACATGGTACAGTATCCTAAATTCAGTCGATTCTGTTTGATCTGGGCCAGGTCGGCCTTTACGGCTGCCGCGGCTTCTTTGGCTTTGGTCTGGTAATTATCAAAAGACTCTTTGGTGATGTAGTCCTGTGTTGCCAGATTTCTGTATCGTTTCACCTGCTGGTCGGCAAAGGCTAAAGTGGCTTCATCCATGGCCAGCTGGGCGAGACTTCTTTCAAGCTCCGCCTCATAGGGGGCCTTTTCAATAACGAAGATCAGGTCTCCCTTCTTCACATCATCGCCTTCAATAAACATGCGCTTCTCCAGGAAACCTTCCACCCGGGCCCGGATGTCCACGGTCTTGACGGATTCGGTGGTGGCCACGTAATTCAGATGTACGGGAACGGTCTGGAGAACCACTTTTTCCACGGTAACTTCGGTCGGCGGTGGTTTTGGCGTCTGTTTCTGTTTGTCCTTGCAGCCCGGGAAAAAAACCAAAAGCGGAAGCAACAGTGCCACGGTCGCGGCGCCTGTCCACCAGGTTTTATGGTTGCGGTTACTGTACATAGGACAGCTTCTCCCTCTTTTTGTTGTTGTCACGGGAAAGGGGCGTCTCCCCTGGTGGTTCCGTAGGCAGTTCCGCCCCGATGGCATGAATAAGATCCGCGTAGGATGTGAATAGTTTCGTTCGCGCCTGCACCTTTTGGGAACGGGCGGAAGCCAGGGTGCTCTGTGCGTTAAGCAGTTCGACGATGTCCGCCGCACCTGCCCGGTATCTGGCAAGGGAAACCTCGTAGGACTGTTCGGAACTGACAAGCAGGGTTTCGCTGGTCTCCACCTGCTGGACTGCCGTGCGCACGTTATAGAATGCGGACCAGACTTCCGAAATGACCGATTCCTCCTTGATCCGGAGTTCGGCCTTGGCTGCCTCCAGGCTGGCCCTGGCCTGTCGCACCTTGTTGCGTAGGGAAAAGCCTTCAAAAAGAGGAATCTGAAGTGCCAGCCCTCCATAGTAACTGAAGCCGGAGCCACTGATATTGCCGCCGCTGGACAACCAGTCCGAACCGCTGATGCTGCCGCTGATGCCCGACCAGCCCGCATTGCCCGTGGCCATGAGTTTGGGCCACAGGTCCGACTCCGACTTACGCAGCTCCGCCTCGCTCTGTCGGACGGAGGCCTCGGAGGATGCCAGATCGGGCCGGTCGCGCAATGCCAGGTGAATCAACTCCCTGGTGTTTCGCTCCATCTTTTCCAGGGGGAGGGCGCCCGGTTCTTCCCTTACCTCGAAATTCGCGTTGGCGGGCCAGCCTATGGCGGTTGCCAGGTTTCCCTTTGAAATTTCAACGGCCCCACGGTTGCCGATGAGATCCAGTTTTATCTGGTCGGCTTTTGAACGGGCCTGCAATACGTCTGCTATGGTGCTTACCCCGGCTTTCTTCCTCTGTTCCGTGGACTGAAGGCTGGTAAGGGCTTCCTTGAGACTTGCCTCGGAGGCGCGGACCTTCGCCCTGTCTCCCAGGTAAGTGTAATAGGCCTGGGGTACGTTTCGCATAACATCCTGAATAGCCTGATTCTGGTTCCAGTTGGCCGCCATGAGGGCCTGGCGCGCACTCTCCACCGCGGCCTCACGCCCGCCGAAATCCAGGAGAAGGTAACTGAGGCTGACGCTGACCTGGCCGTAATACCCGTGGGAGGTATCTCCTCCCATGCCCATTCCGGTGGCATCGCCCGTGACGGTGGGGTAGTAGTCCCCTCGTGAAACCGCCCATTGGGCCGCGGCCGCCCTGGCCAGGTTCCATGATTTCCGGGTGGATGGGTTGATGCGGAGAGCCGCATCGACCAATTGGGCCAGGGAAAGGCTTCCTGATTCAGGTTTGACGGCTTCAGAGGAGACATTCGTCTCTTGCGGGGGAATGGATTTCTCAAGGGCTTTCTCTTCTATCTGGTATGGTTTTCCCTGGGCCGGCGCTGCAAATTTATCGGGGTTCATTTCAGGAAGGGGATGTCTGCATCCCGTGGAAAATACCGCCAGCGAAAGAAAGAGGAAGAGACAACAAAGCCCCGACCGCCCTGTGATTGGGAAAATTCCCGGAAGGAGCGACATAATGGGTTTCTCAGACTTTGAACAACGATTTCTGTAAAACTACTTGACCAGCATGACCGGACACTGAGAAAGAATTCCCACCTTGTAGCTGATGGTGCCCCAGCCCTGTGCCCTGTCTTCAATATCGATCTTATGGGAGGTCATAATAATCAGGTCAATGGCATTTTCCTCCGCGAACCTGAGAATCTCCTGTGCCCTGTTTCCGTATGTGATTCGCTTTTCAATGGTGAAAAGGTCTTTGTCCTGAGATGCAGCCAATTTGTTGAGGTGCTTGAGGGCACGTTCCTCCAGTTCCCTGTAAAAATCATCAAACTCCTCCAGGGTCGTATTAGCTATGATTTCTATTACATGCAGGAGCGTTATCCGGCCATTCTTCGGAGAACAGAGTTCCCGGGCAATCTCGATGGCATGACTGGCTTTTCCTGAAAAATCGGTCGGGATTAAGATATTGTCGAACATGGCTGTACCCTCACTTTCTTCCTTTTTCAATTTCTTCGTCGCGCAGCACTCTTCTCAAGACTTTTCCCACGACGGATACGGGAAGCGTTTCCCGAAATTCGATGGAACGGGGGCGTTTGTAACCGGAAAGCTTGTCTTTGCAGAAGTCGAGAAATTCCTTTTTCGTTGCCTTGACGCCGGGCTTGAGTTGAATGAATGCCTTGACGGCTTCTCCCATGTGCGGATCGGGAACACCCACCACCGCTACCAGGGCCACTTTCGGGTGTTTATATAATTCTTCTTCAATTTCCTTGGGATATGCATTGAACCCACCCACTATAATCAGATCTTTCTTTCGGTCTGTAATGGTGAGGAAACCGTCTTCATCGAAATGGGCGATGTCGCCCGTCAGGAAGAAACGTTTTCCGTCTATCTCCCGAAACACTTCCTTGTTGGTCTCAGGTTTGTTCCAGTACCCCAACATGACCTGGGGACCATTTACGGCGATTTCCCCATCCTCGCCAAGGGGAAGTTCCTGAAGCCCCGTGTCGATGTCAACGATTTTAATGTCAACGCCGATGAAAGGCGAACCGATCGACCCCACTTTTCTCTGTTCCCGGTTTGTGGGATTCAACGTGATGACGGGGGAGGTCTCCGTGAGGCCGTACCCCTCAAAAATCACGGCGCCGGTTTTTTCTTCAAACTGTCTGATCACTTCCAGGGGCAGGGGGGCTGCGCCGGAACCGCACAAAATAACCGAGGAGAGATCGAATTGATCCAGGTGCGGATGGTTAATAAAGGCGGAATAGATCGTTGGAACGGCGACAACCAGGGTGACCTTGTATTTCTCCACTGCTTTCAGGACGTCTGTGAATGGAGGATTGCCCGCCCTTGGATCGGGGATGCAGACGAGCTTGGAGGCGGTCTTTACGCTGGTCAGCATGCAGAGGGTAAGACCGAAACTGTGATACCAGGGAAGAACTCCCAAATAGGTATGCCGCCCCCCTCTTTCCATTTGGTGGGCTTTTTCCCCCGGCTTGTCGGAATACCGGACCCATTCGTAGGTGCTCATCACGTTGGAAAGCAGATTTGCGTGAGTGAGGCAGGCGCCCTTGGGAACCCCGGTGGTGCCGCCCGTATAGAGAACAAGGGCGATATCTTTGAGAGGATCCAGTTTCAGTTTCGGCGGTTCAGGGCGTGCGGATTTCACTGCATCGTCAAACATAATGTGGCCCGGGTCATGGCTTGGGGCCTTGGGAATTTTACCTAGGAGGGAACCGAGAAGTCCCTTGAGGGGCGGAAGATACGATTTCACATTGCAGATCACAACCGTGTGCACGTCGGAACCCACAATCGCTTTGGTGACCGTTGGATAAAACTCCGGATGATCCATGACGAAAACAGCCTTGGCGCTGGAATCTTTCAACTGAAAATTCAGCTCCGAAGCTTTGTACATGGGATTGCAGGTCACGCACACGCCGCCTGCCTTGAGAATTCCGAAAAAAATATCGGGATAATGGGGGAGGTTGGGAAGGAAAATTCCCACCTTGTCTCCCTGTTTAATGCCCCGAGATACCAGAAAATTGGCAATGCGGTCCGCCGTGTCTTTGGTCTTGGCAAAGGTTCGTGCGGCGTCGTTGAAAATGGTGTAGGTCGCATTGGGGTAATCACGGGCGGCATCATCGATGAGAGAGAAGAGAGGCCTGTCATAGCCTTTGATTTCACGGGGAACACCTTCGGGCCAGCGGGGTCCGTGCCAGAATTTCGATTCCATGTTTACCTCCGGTTCAATGTAAAGTGTTGCTACCCCAGAAAATGGGAACCCCGGGCTTTTTTTCAGTGGGTTCCGTATGTGCCGGCCTGCGAGACGGTTAGGCTCTTACTTTTTAGAGCTTATAGCACAAAACATCGCCTTTTCAAAGATATTCCGACATATTTCAGCTGGGTATTGTAAACCTTCGGGAACATTTTCTTGTCGCACTGAAAGGACCCGATGCCGTTGGCTACTGGGGTCGTTCCATAAAGTTGCATCCCGGACGTTATGAATATCTCCATCATGCAGGGCTTGAAGAAAATGAGCTGAAGATGTTTGCCAGGAACTGTTTTGACAAAAACCTGGATTTGGAGGAAATGGACGGTCTGGTTCATCACATCATGGAAAAGCTCAGGGAAGGGGTGGACGGTAAGACCATTTTCCAGGGATACAGGGCATGAATCTTAGATCCGGAGGAAACGGTTTCGCTGAACCGCTCAACCGCGATTTCCCTGGAGACACTCCTGGAGGGCGGTTTTCAAACGCGCCCGCATTTCTGACGGAACCTTCTCTTTTGAGGTTTCTCTGCATAGTTGAATAGTCTTTTTGAGGGAATCAGCACAATGACGACATTCGGGGCACGTTTTCAGGTGCGCCTCGATTTCGTGACAGGTCCGGCGATCCAGTTCTCCATCCAGATACTCGGAAAGCTTTTCAAAATAGTTTTTGCATATCTTCATCAGGCAGCCTCCTGCTCATCGAACTGTTCTGATATCTTTTCCCGCAGAAAGAGTCTGGCCCGGTGGAGTCGCGTCTTTACCGTCTGGGTGGAGATCCCCAGGATTTCGGATGTCTCCTTCGTATTGAAACCCTCAATATCTCTCAAATTGAATACAAAACGGTATTTAGGCGGGAGCGACAGGATCGATTTGTTGATGATCTGTTTCAGTTCGTTTTGTTCTAACTGTTCCGAAGGGTTGTTGGAGAAATCGGGAATGTCATAGCTGCTGGAAAGGCCATCGGTCAGCAAAAGCGATTCCAGGGAAAGTTCCCGTTCAGGTTCGAATTTCTTTTTCCGACGCTTTCTAAAGCAGACCCTTGCAGCAATCTTAAAGAGCCAGTTCCGAAGTTTTGTTTCTTCTCTGAAATCGTTCAGATATTTGAAAGCGTTCAGGAATGTTTCCTGGACGATGTCTTCCGCATCCTGCGGATGGCCGCACATTTTAAGACCAAAGGTGAAGATCTGGTCTTGGTAACGCTCCACAATTTCTTCCATGGCATCCATGGATCCGGCCTTGAACCGGCTGACCAGGAGATGGTCGATGTCGTCTGTCGCAAGGGTATTCATGATTTCATTTCTTAGTGTATTTGGGTTGGTTTTGGTTTTTATACATGTGGCAGATATTATTGCTTTTCTGCTCTCAGATCTCTATCCATATTTTCAATCAGGTTGCCCCTCTCTGTCCGCCTGATAGGTTTCTTGTGGTCACAGTGGAAGAAATTACTTTATGTTGTGAGAAAACTCAAGGGTTTGATTTGGTGTTTATCTGGGGATGTTGTCTTCTGATGTGATATCAGCCAAATTTTCAGGTGAAGGTAGGCAGACACTTCCTTTAGCTTTTTTGAAAATATTTAAATTCATCCGTGACATAGAAAACCATCCGTCATATGGTCATAGGCCTTCGGCGGAGCCACCGCGAGATGTTGCGGTTTTCAAGCATTTCCCGGAAATCGTTTTCAAATATTCGGCGGATGTGAGATTGAGCTATTATGTCAACCTATTGAAATGTTGTGGTTTGTGGAGGGTATCTGATTATTTCTCTAAAGATCAGGCCCCCTAATATATTGTGGTATGGGCCAAACAGTAACGGGCGGTTTTCGATGACTTTTGGCCCTTTTCAAAGAGATTCAACGGGTGTGATTTGCGGGCCTGTCTTCAAGTTTCTAACTGAAGATTAGAATCAGCAGCCTTCACTTTTTGTGAAGGCAAAAGAAGGTCTCGGAAATTCGTCTTCGGCTGGTCACCATGATCAAAGGCCAACAGAAGATTTATAGGTAAGTTAGCATCATGTGGCGATCGTCCATGAGGGGGGTGACCACAAGATGTTGGGGCCTATAATCATTGCCAGGAAGACGCCTTGAGTCATGGCAGGGCTGCGAGTTTAAGATCAATACCCGTGAATGAATGGCATTCACGCCGCTTTTTGATATATGATTTTGACATCCTGCATGAAATTCGTACATTCTGATTTATCCGTACTGCGCTTACGTTTGAAATTGGACATTTTTATTACCAAGATACGGAAAAGATGCCTTGGCAGAAAGGACAAAGGTCTGCTTGCAAGCCCAAGTACGAATTGGCTATCGAAATGTTGCAATGGGCCATAGACAAAGGTTTTCCTCTGGGTGTTGTTTTGGCAGACTCTT
>JBBSAR010000073.1:0-12884 GCA_038252125.1 Desulfatiglandales bacterium | reverse complement strand
GCGCCAAATTCCTGGATTCCGGGCATGTCCGCCAAAAAGACGGCGGACATGCCCGGAATGACGGCCCTTTTATCCGCAGGTTCGGCAGACACCTTGTTCTGTGCCTTTAGGTCAACATGCTGAATGATAAAAGATGTTAACCTTTGCATGTCAGCGTAAATAAACTTGTTTTTCCAATTGATTAGTCGCAGGTTTTTGAAAACCTCACAACATTTAGACTTATGCGCGGTTTTGCCTTTGCCGCGTTAAAGGTTCTTGATGGATGGCAGTTCTATGTTTTTTAATCTTTGAAGTTCCCTCTCAGCCGTAAGATCATAATGAATCGGCGTAATGGTGATTCGGCGATTTTTCAGCGCTACTGAATCGTTTTCGCGGTTTCCATTTTCAATAAATTTTTCTCCCGTAAGCCAGTAGTAGAAGTTCCCTCTCGGATCTGTTCGGCGTTCAAATCGCTCGATAAAACGTGAAGTTCCCTGTCTGGTAATGGATACTCCCTGAATTTGTTCAGAAGGGATAGCCGGAATGTTTACATTCAAGGCAATTCCGTCTTGTAAATCCGCCATCAGCATAAATTGGATCACTTCTTTGCTGAAACTCGCGGCAAAGCTAAAATCCGGGTCTTTGATGGTATCCAGAGAGATAGCCGCTGACCGTATTCCTAAAAAAGCCCCTTCGGTCGCCGCGGATACGGTCCCCGAATACAGGATGTTCACCCCCACATTGGCCCCCAGATTTATTCCGGAGAGAATTACGTCGGGAGGGACATCCAATAATTCCTGCACCGCTATTTTCACGCAATCCGCGGGGGTGCCCTGTACGGCATAGCCGAAATCCATTCCGTTTTTCCGTATTTTTTTGACCCGGATAGGCGAAGATAAAGTAATGGCATGTCCGACCGCGCTCATTTCAGATTCCGGTGCAACCACAATGAGCTCGTGTTCCGGTTTCAAGGTCTCATGAAGGGCGAGCAGGCCTGGCGCATGTATTCCATCATCATTTGTGAGAAGAATGAGCATGGATCTCCAAAATATCCTGATTCATTGGTCTTGCTTGAAAGCCCTTCATGTAAAATTCAAATGCAGGGCGGCAGGGAGAATGTTTGTTTAATTATTGATTGTCCGGTCCATTTACTGTATATTGATTTCCACTAATTTTTTCAAGCGATTAAAAAATATGCGCAAAGTAAACCTGCCTGTAAAATCGAAATTTGATGTTCCGGATCTCAGAACTGGTGAAATTGGGGGAGGCATTATGAGCGATAAAGGGTCCGTTCGCATATGGCTGCTGGTGGTTCTCGCGGTCGCCCTGGGTGGCGTTGGATATTATCTGTACTCGTTGAGCCGGTCTGGTAACGCCAAGGAAGAGGCGGCCGTTGAAGTGGTTGCTGTTGAAAAACCAAAAACCCAGACTGAAACAACAGTCGAGCGTGAGGCCCAGGGAAAAAAGGAGGGTGAGTCTTCCATCTCGGAAAAAAAAGGGCCTTTATCCAGAGAGGAAGCCAGGCACATCGTCAAAGGAAAAATAGGAAACGAGCTCCTTTCGGCCATTGAGCCCGGGTTGCCGCCAGGCCAGGGAGAGCAATACTGCAAGAAGATGGAGGAATATGTCGTAGATTACTTCAAATACCTGGATGAAAATAAGCAGACGGATTCCGGCAGCAAAAAAATCGATTCCTTTGATCACTTCAAGCAAATCCTCAAAGATCTGGAGAAACGGCCGCCGATTCCCGCGGGAGAGGGAAGCAGCCCGACAGTGATGATTGCCAATATATTCTATTTTAGTCGTGCGCTGGACAGGAAGGATATCGAACTTATAAGAAAAATCATCGGTTCGGATAAGGACACCGTGGAAATTAATATGGATATGTTTTTTCGGTGGCTTATGTTGGACGGGCATTGTCTTGATTCTAAGGGATTCAGGCCTTCTTTTGATGCGCTATATAAATATGCCGGATTTTTTCTGAATACTACCGGCGGACGGGCATATATGTTCAGGCGGTCAACGCCCATCCGTCTCCTTACCACTTACTATTCTCTTTTGATTATTCACAAGGCAGACAGGCTCGGTTTGAATCGTTATGGCATGGATATTCTTCCTTTTATAAAGAGCGCCAAACAGGATATTGGTTTATACCCCGATTTTGAATTTCAAAATGAATATATGAACAATCTCCTGTCGATGGAAAAGTATTACTTGAAAAGGCGGTAGTCGCCTCTGAGAAATGATGGAAAGGCGGTGTGGCAATGGAAGAAAATTTTCTTGATTCCTCATTTTTTGCATTGAACAGAGTGATAGACGTGATATATCGCGATGAAGAAAACCTTTCCGATATCCTTTATTTTGTCGTATCCCTCGCATCGGAGATAACCGGCGCCAAAGGCGGTACTATTCGTGTACTCGAACAGGGAACATTTGCCTTAAAAGTCGTGACTTCTCATGGCCTTTCAAAGGAATACCTTGAGTCCGGCGCCATTGACTACGGAAAGAGTGTTACAGAGATCACGCAAGGGGATATCATGATCATTAATGATTTTGAAAAGGATTCCCGGATACAAAATCTGATGGCAGCAAAGAAGGAAGGGGTGAGTTCCGTTATCGGTATCCCTTTCACCGTGAATGAGACTACCTATTCTATTTTGCGAACCTATTATTCTTTCAAAAAGCTGCCCACCCGGGATGAAATAGCCTTCCTAAGCAGTCTTGGAAAACTTAGTTGCCTGGCCATTGAACGTGCGGCAGCCAAAAGCCGATTGGCGTGAAAGGCATATGGAGTAATCAAGCGTTGATTCGGGACGGTTTTTTTGGTTGGTGCCCCCGGCGCGACTCGAACGCACGGCACCCAGATTAGGAATCTGGTGCTCTATCCACCTGAGCTACGGGGGCTTAACTTTTCCTTTTACCATATTTTTTCCCGATGTCAAATAATTTTCTTGCATGTCCGCTGCTTTTCAATAGGTTGTCGGGAAATGGTCCGTGCGGCATTTATCTATAGAGGTCACATTGTGATTGCAAAAGTGAATAGCAGAAAAGCCTTGCATCAGGGACGGGTCTTCAGACTGGATAAAGAGAATGTTACCCTTGGCAATGGGGTGAATATTGATATGGATATTATTCGTCACCCCGGGGCTTCCGCAATTGTTCCCTTGTTGAAGGAAAACACGTTGCTGATGATTAAGCAATATCGGCATGCCGTGGGAGAGTTCATCTGGGAAATACCGGCTGGAACTCTTGACATCGATGAGGCGCCCATTCAGTGCGCGCGACGAGAACTGGTTGAAGAAACGGGATATTCAGCCGATTCCTGGCAGGATCTCGGGGAGATTTGCCCCTTGCCGGGATATTCGGATGAGAGGATTCACCTTTTTCTTGCGTCGGATCTTACCCCTGCCAGACAACATCTGGATGTGGATGAAGTGCTGGAAGTGCATGAGGTGGACTTTGCAAAAGCGATCGAAATGATTCTGAAGGGGGAGATACGGGATGCCAAAACCATCGCGGCCCTGTTGATTGTCAACCTGAGATCTAAATCTGACAGGCAAGGCAGTTGATGACCAATTTAACGAGACTGCTTGAAGAGGGGCCTATAAGGGCATCCGCCCCCTGCAGAGTGGATGCGGGAGGGACATGGGATATCAAGGCGTTGGCCCTTCCATTTGAATGGATGCTGCCCACAACAGTGAATATGGGGTTGACGCTCAGGACGTCCGTGGTCCTTACACCTTTCCCCGGACACGGGGTCAAGATTTCTTCCAAAGGGTTTTTGCAATCGGAGGTGTTTTCGGCGGATCAGATGCCGTTTACTTCCCCATTCGGCCTGTTCTTTTCCGCCATCTCTTATTTTGGGTTTTCCGGGCTTGAAGTGGCGATCGATTCAGAAGCCCCTGTACGGTCCGCTCTGGGAGGATCGAGTACCGCCCTCGTTGCCCTTATCAAAGCCCTCTCAAAGGCGGGGGAAAAGCTTGGCCGAAAGGGTCTTTCAAGGAAACAAATCCTTTATCTTGCCTATCATTTAGAAGATGCCGTCAGTGGCGGCAACTGCGGGCTTCAGGACCAGGCCGCGGCCGTATACGGTGGTGTGAACCAATGGATCTGGCGTTATGGAGATAGCGGGCTGTTCCGGAAAGTTCAGCTTCTAAATAGAGAAGGGCAGGAGCAGCTTTCAAAAAGAATGCTTGTGGCCTTCAGCGGAAAAAACCATACCGCGGCCACAACAAATCGCAAATGGGTCCAGGCGTTCTTATCGGGCCAAACCAGATCAGGCTGGATGAAAGCCAATGAATTGGTGCATCGATTCGCCGATGCCTTAAAGGAAAGAGATTGGAGTGGCGCGGCATCGCTTCTCAGAGAGGAGGCAGCTCTGAGAAAGGAGATTACTCCCGAAGCTTTGACGCCCTTAACCGATCGCCTGGTAATGATGGCCGAAAAAACCGGTTGCGGCGCCAGATTCGCCGGTGCGGGTGCGGGAGGTTCCCTATGGGCATTGGGAGAGATTGATGCCATCGAAAGTCTGCGAAAAAATTGGAGTGAAACCCTTCGGCTAATCAAAGGGGGCGAAATTTTGAACTGCAGGATCGATGGGAAGGGGTGCGGCTAAGGCCCTTAGTTGAGCGGATATCCTCGCCACGCCGTTCCAAGCTTTCCAGCCTCAAAAAGTATCTTAAACTCCGATAGCAGGGTGTTTGTGGCCTGCTCCAGCATGAGCACATCCAGTTCCGAAATCAGGTTCATGTCCAATGCCTTAATTGCTTCTTCCAGATCCTGGAATTGATCCAGAGATTCTTCCACCTCATATTGATTTTGTATCATGCTATGTACATCGATTATGGTTCCAACGCAGTTCTGTACTCGGAGACGGTATTTGTCCGATATATTCATTTGGGTCCTCGGGAATCTGAAATATTCCACGTTTCCTTTCAACATTAAATTTTGCCAAGCTCTTCAAGCGTATCTAAATAAATTCTATAAAGCAGTTGATTGTCCGTGATGGCCCGCATCAGGAAGTCTGCCATTTTATCTAAATCCTGACTGTTTGCGACAATGTTCGCACTCATGGTGAAACCCGTCATTCGATCATTGCTTTTGAGGTTTTTGCCATACAGAGCAAAAATCACATGCCTGCGCACGGACATGGGCAGATGATTTAAAAAATCGAGGACAGGGTTGTTTTCGAGCGGGATATCATTGAATGCATATGGCATGATGACAAGGCCAAACGTGTTGAACCGCATCATGTTTATTGCTTTTCTCGGCGTCTCGGCAAGGACGAATCTGTATCCCAGCTCTTCGATGGATAACCTCAACACATTCGTTTCATCTTCACTATTGCTCATCACAAGCGCCAGATTCTTTCCTTCTCTTGACGAATCGAGAATAACGTCTTCATCACCATCATCATAATCGGGATTCAAAAGCGCCTCCCGATCTTCCCTGGGGTCTTCCATGAGGGTCTCTGTTTCAGGCGCCGATTGAGCCGTATCAAAGATAACTTTTTCATGGCATCTCGGACAGTTGACACGCACTTTCTGGCCCTTTGGAATCTTATCTTCCGGAATATTCAGCTTGGCGGAGCAGTTTTGGCAAAGAATTTCCATCGATCATGTCCTCAAGAGGTCTGATGCATTATTCATCTTCCGTATTCCGTGTCAATAGCCAAATCCTGGATGTTAGTAGTTTTTTCTCCTCTTTCCGACTTGATTGAATCAATAGCCCTACCCATCAACGCGCGTCTCGATGAATAGGCCATGGCTGTTTCTTCATCCACGTACCCATCCCTGTATAGTCTGGCGATGCATTGATCAAAGGTCATCATTCCGAACGCATTGCCGGATTCCATGATTTCGTAGAAGGTCTTGCCTTCCGATTCACCATTGATAATGGTATCTTTTACCCGTAGGCTGGACCCCATAATCTCAAAAGCCGCTACGCGACCGCCGCCTATTTTCGGCAAAAGTCTCTGGCAAACGATCCAGCGAACCGTTTCAGACAGCCGTATCCGTATCTGTTGCTCCTCTTCCTGTTCAAACATGCCGACAATTCGGTTGATGGTTTGTCCGGCATCAACCGTATGCAGGGTGCTTACCAAAAGGTGTCCGGTTTCCGCGGCCGAAAGACCGATTTCCACGGTTTCTCTGTCTCTCATTTCGCCTACAAGGATGATTTTCGGCGCTTGTCGCAATGCGGCTCTCAGGCCGGATGCAAAGGAGTTGAAATCTTCTCCAAGTTCTCTTTGGTTGAAGGTGGCTGCTTTCTGGGTGTGGACAAATTCTACCGGGTCTTCCAGGGTAACTATGTGAACAGACTTTTTCTCGTTGATTTCATTCAAGAAAGCCGCAAGCGAAGTAGTTTTCCCACTTCCTGTCGCCCCTGTTACCAGGATGAAACCGTTTTTTTCCGCCGTCATTTTGTTGAAAGCCATGGGAAGCTTCAGGTCCGAAATGGTAGGGACTCGACTCTGAAGCTGGCGCATAACGATGGAATAAAAACCCTTTTGAGAAAAGATGTTAACTCGGAATCGGGCCTTTCCCGCAAGCTGATAGGAAAGGTCGCACGAACCTTCGGACAACAGCAGTTTTGTCAGACGACGGTCTCCGTCGATCAAGGTAAGGGCAATCATTTCCGTCTGAAAAGGCGTCAGCTTCCCCATGGGCGGATCTGTCTTCACCGGCAGCAACTGTCCGGCCGATTCCACCTGCAGTTGTTTGTCAACAGTAAAATTGAGGTCTGAAACCTCATTGTATGACCGTAGCATGGTGGTCAGTATCTTATCCAACTGATGTCGTTTCATTTCTATGACCTCTTTATCAGAAAGCAGAGCTTTACAGCCTCTATACCTCCGTGAAGTCTGCCGGTGGATTCTTGAGAAACGGTACGAATTTCGCTTTATCGTTTGCTTTGGCGTAGGCATCATCCGGGCTTATGATTTTTTTGCTTAAATGTTGCATGATGGCATCATCCAGAGTCTGCATTCCGTATTTCATTCCGGTCTGAATCATGGAGGGAATCTGAAACGTTTTCCCCTCCCTGATAAGATTTCTGACTGCCGGATTGGCAATCATAATTTCAAGGGCTGCGACACGGCCTTTTTTATCTATCCTCTTGAACAGGTTTTGGGCAATGACGGCTCTCAAGCCGTCTGAAAGGGTATTGCGTATCTGGGCTTGTTCATTGGATGGAAACACCTCGATTATTCGGTCGACGGTCTTGGCCGCGCTGCTTGTGTGAAGGGTTCCGAAAACCAAATGACCGGTAGCCGAAGCTTCAATCGCGAGAGAAATGGTTTCCAGGTCTCGCATTTCACCGACAAGAATGATATCCGGGTCCTCTCTTAATGCCCCTCTCAATGCAGCGGCGAAGGATCGTGTGTGTAATCCCACTTCACGGTGATTGATGATTGCCTTATCGCTCTGATGAACAAATTCAATGGGGTCTTCGACCGTGATGATATGATCTTTTCTTGTTTTGTTGGCCTCATCAATGATTGCTGCCAGGGTGGTCGATTTTCCGCTGCCGGTGGGTCCCGTGACCAGCACCAGTCCCCTTGGAAGCGAAGCGAGCCTTCTGATGACGTTAGGCAATCCCAACTGCTGACAGGTCAGAATATCCGAAGGAATTTCCCTGAAAACCGCTCCGACGCCGTTTTTTTGTTGGAAAAAATTGGCCCGATAACGGGCAAGGGATGGGATTTCATAAGCGAAGTCGACATCGCCTGTTTCTTCGAAAACCTTCACTTTTTCTTCCGGCGCTATTTCGTAGAGCATCGCCTTGAGGCTGTCGTTTTCCAGCACCTTGTATTTGACTCTTTCCAGGTCTCCGTGTATGCGCAGGGCAGGTTGTTGGCCCGACATAAGATGAAGGTCTGATGCGTTTTGGTCGTGCATCAGTTTAAAAAAGGCGTCTATTTGTGCCACGATATCCTCCGATCCATACGGTTGAACCTGAAAGTGAAACAAAAAATTCCCGCTTGTTTGTTTGCGCTTTCCGACCGAAAGCCCATCTCAACCGGAATGGTGGAGGCTTTCAAATCGGACTCATTATACACAGCCATGAACTTGGTTCAACAACAAAATGAAATGAGAGAATTGCCTTCCCTTGTTCTTTTTGTTGACAAAGGGCGGTCCATTTTATACCTTTTACGGCATGGAGCCTGAAAGGTGATCTAATAATTTTGACGACATCTATTCCGTGGCAGTTCTTTTTGTATCCGCAATGTCAACCTTTTGAGGGTGATCCGCCTGGATCGATAGTGAACGGGACGGGTGCTCTGAAAGGTCTTTTTTTGACTCGTTGGAAGGGCAGGGTTTTCCAGCAAGTTTTGGTTTGTTATTGAAAAGGTCTTTCACTTTACAGGAAAGGCCTTTTTTTTTGCCGTTTATGGAAAAGGGCTCTTTGGAACCTTATCCATAAACAAATCAAAAAATCATCAATCCGGTGACCGACAAATATTTCAAAGGAGAGTGAACGATGGGTATGAAAAAAAATACGATCAGTTACTTATTTGAAAAAAAAGAGAGTGGAAAGAAAGTAACAATGATGACGGCCTACGATTATCCTACGGCCAGGCTGGTGGATCAGGCCGAAATGGACGCCATCCTGGTGGGCGATTCTCTGGGAATGGTTGTTTTGGGATATAATTCAACGGTTCCGGTTACCATGGATGAGATGATACACCATTGCAAGGCGGTTGTTCGGGGTACGGAAAGAAGCTTCGTCTTGGGCGATATGCCGTTTCTTTCTTATCATGTAAGCGTGGAAAAGGCCGTTGAAAATGCAGGCAGATTCATTAAGGAAGCAGGTTGTGAAGCGGTGAAACTGGAGGGGGGATCGGAAATGGTTCCGGTGGTGGAAGCCATCGTAAGGGCCGGCATTCCTGTTTGTGCCCATATCGGTCTGACCCCACAGAGCGCTACCAAACTGAGCGGCTTTAAGGTGCAGGGAAAGGATGCGGAAAGCGCCAGGGAGCTCGTCCAGGCAGCCAAGGATCTGGAAAAGGCCGGGGCTTTTATGATTGTCCTTGAATGTATCCCCGATCTTGTCGCCGAGAGAATAACAAGAGAAGTGGGGATGATTACAATCGGAATCGGTGCGGGCAAGTTTTGCGATGGGCAGGTATTGGTGTATCATGACCTGGTTGGACTGTTCGAACGTTTCACGCCGAAGATGGTGAAGCAATATGTCAATCTGGCTCCCCGGATTCGGGAGGCCCTGGTTCAATACCGGATTGATGTGGAAAACGGTGATTTTCCCGGTCTTGAACATTCGTTCGTCATGAGTGCGGAAGAAGCTGAAAAAATTTAAGAAAAGAAATTACCTTATTCAAAAAACCTGGATTGCAGATACGTATTTTGCTGCTTGGAATTTGAATAGGATACAAAAGAAATTATATTGATCTCCTTAATAGACCGATTAACCGTTTAAGGAGGTCTGAAAGGGGAAATCCATGGAATTCGCAGTTGTGGGCCCCGGGGCCATGGGGTTGCTTTTTGCCGCAAGCCTCAGGAAAGCCGGCCATACTGTTATGGTGGTGGATTACAAAGCGGAAAGGGCCGCGGCAATCAGAAAAAACGGGATACGCATCGAGGATGGGTCCGGCGGCTATCGGGTGGATGTGTCTTCGGTAGCCGAGGGAAATGGGCTTCTCCAAGCGGATGCAGTAATCCTATGCGTCAAGTCTCATAAGACACGCGAGAGTATGCTTGCGCTTTCCTCCCGGCTTGATCCTCAAACGCCTGTGCTGACTCTCCAGAACGGGCTGGGCAATCTGGAGATTATTGAAGAGATCTTTGGTCGGGAAAGGGCTCTGGGAGGGGTGACTTCCGAAGGGGCCATCCTTCTGGGCCCTGGCCGCGCCAAGCACGCCGGAAAAGGTCAAACGACCATCGGCCCCGCGGGAAAATCAGCCCGAATGATCGTGACCGCGTTTAGAGATGCCGGATTTGAAGCCTTTGAGGCGGAGTCGGTAGAGAATCTCGTCTGGGGAAAGCTGATTGTGAATGTCGGCATCAATGCACTGGCTGCCATCACCGGGCTTAATAACGGTGTTTTGCCGGGCTTGCCTGGGACGAGAGCCGTCATGGAAGAAGCTGTCCGCGAGGCAGTGCGGGTGGCCGGAAAAAAGGGAATAGATCTGCCTTACGACGACCCCCTTGGTCGCGTGCTGGAGGTGTGTCGGGGAACGTCTGATAATGTTGCTTCCATGCTTCAAGACATATTGAATAAACGGGTTACGGAGGTGGCATACATTAACGGCGCCATTGTGCGTGAAGGGAAAAAGATCAATGTTCCTACTCCGGTAAACCATACCTTGACTTGCATTGTGGAGGCACTGCAGGAAACATACGACAGGAGGATTTACGGTTAGATGCATCGTTTGCCATTGATCGGTATAACCATGGGAGATCCTTCCGGGATTGGACCGGAGATTATTGTCAGGGCAATGAGGATGCACGATATGAAGGATATCTGCCGACCCGTGGTTTTAGGGGATCGGAATGTCCTGTCTTCGGCCATCTTGACGTCGCCGTTTGAAGATTGCAGAAAGATGGAAGTCCGCGTGATTACAACTCCCGATGAGGTTGAGGCAGGAACTGATTCCATTGATCTTATTCCTGTTTCAGATCTGAAAGCAGGCTCTTTCGATCCGGCCAGGCCTTCTCTTGAAGGAGGGAAGGCCATGGTCCAATATATTCTCAGGGCGGTTGAAATGGCCGGGCGGGGCGAAATAGATGCCATGGCGACCTGTCCTATCAGCAAGATCCTGATGCAAAAGGCAGGATACATATTTGAGGGGCACACGCAATTGATTTCCCACTGCACGCAGACAACCGAATATGTGATGATGCTCGCGGGGGAACGGTTGCGGGTGGTGCTGGTGACGATCCATTGCGGACTTAAGGAAGTCCCCCGTATCCTGACTTCGGAAATGATTCAGAAGACCATACGTATTACGGCAAAGGCCCTTGAGAAGGATTTCGGAATGGAAAATCCTCGGCTTGCCGTAGCTGCGCTCAATCCCCATGCGGGCGAATCCTGCCTGTTCGGGTCGGAGGAAAGAGATATCATCATTCCCGCTGTCAAGTGGGCAAAGAGGGAAGGGTTTCATGTGGAAGGGCCGTTCCCGGCGGATACCCTGTTTTACCGGGCGGCATCCGGAGAATATGATGCGGTGGTGTGCATGTACCATGATCAGGGATTGATTCCCCTTAAGCTGCTCCATTTTTCAGATGCTGTAAACGTGACTTTGGGGCTTCCGATCATCAGGACTTCGGTGGATCACGGAACGGCCTACGATATTGCCGGAACGGGAAAGGCTGATCCGTCAAGTTTGCTTGCGGCAATCCGGATGGCCGCTCAAATGGTCGGAAACAGGAAGGTGACCGGGGGGATTCAGGGATAGAAGATGGCTGTTGAAACATTAAAAATACGCGGGGCGAGACAGCACAACCTGAAGAATATTTCGCTGGATATTCCCCGCAATAAACTGGTTGTTATTACCGGTCTGTCAGGATCGGGCAAATCTTCACTGGCGTTTGATACCATCTATGCCGAAGGACAGCGCAGATATGTGGAATCGCTCTCCGCCTACGCCAGGCAGTTCCTGGAACAGATGGATAAGCCTGATGTGGATTCCATTGAAGGGCTGTCTCCCGCCATATGTATTGAACAGCGCTCTTCCAGCCGAAACCCGCGTTCGACCGTGGGCACGGTGACCGAAATATACGATTACCTGCGTGTGCTATTTGCGAGGGCAGGTCAACCTTACTGCCCCGAATGCGGTCTTGAAATCAGTTCTCAGACTACTCAGGAAATTGTGGACCGGGTGCTGAAATTGGAATCGGGAACCAGGTTACAGATCCTGTCTCCGCTCATTGAAGGACGTAAGGGCGAATACGTTCAACTTTTCAAGAAATTGCGAAGAGACGGTTTTACAAGAGTCCAGGTAGACGGAGAGATCCGGCTCCTTGAAGAAGAAATCGCCCTTGAAAAGAACAAGAAGCATACGATTCGTGTGATTGTGGACCGACTGATTGTCAAGGATTCCATTCTCAGGCGTTTAACGGACTCCATGGAACTGGCGTTAGGGCTCTCGGATGGCAGGGTCGTGGTGGATGCGGCGGGGATCGGCGAATTCTTTTTCAATCAGAAAGCGGCCTGCCCCAAATGCGGTCTGAGTCTTCCTGAAATGACGCCCCAGATGTTTTCATTCAACAATCCACAGGGGGCTTGTGACGAATGCAATGGTCTTGGCACAAAGCGGTATTTTGATCCTTCGCTTGTGGCGCCGGATCCCGAACTCTCCCTAAGGTCGGGCGCCATTGCTCCCTGGGATACCAGGTATTCCGGTTATTTCAATCAGTTGTTGGAGTCCGTATGCCGACATTACGGTGTGCTTATGGATACCGGCTTTAAAGATCTTCCCGAGAAAGTCAAAGAGATTCTTCTTTTTGGCTCAGGGGAAGAGCCTATTCAGTTTGCTCTTGCAAACGGTGAACGGAGTCATTCCTACACCCGTCCATTTGAGGGAGTGATTCCTAATCTTGAAAGACGCTATCATGAGACGGATTCCAATCACGTCCGGGGCAGAATCGAAAAATTTATCAGTATGAGGTCATGTCCGGTCTGCCGCGGTGCTCGATTGAAACCGGTCAGTTTGGCGGTGAAAGTCGGGACGATGGCGATTCATGAAATTACCGCGTTGTCCATTGAAAATGCCCACGAATTTTTTCAGAAGCTGGAGCTGGATTCCCGGAAAAAGGCCATAGGGGAAAGGGTATTAAAGGAAATTCGTGAAAGATTGAGTTTCTTAAGGAGTGTAGGGTTGAACTATCTCAGTCTCGATCGTTCATCCGGAACCCTTTCAGGCGGGGAGGACCAGCGCATCAGACTGG